>NZ_JAAHHE010000226.1:0-10288 GCF_010692525.1 Moorena sp. SIO3B2 | reverse complement strand
GAAGAAGGACGAGAAGAGGGCAGAGAAGAGGGCAGAGAAGAGGGCAGAGAAGAGGGCAGATTAGAAGGTGAAAGAAGCTTACTATTGCGACAGCTTGAGCGCCGCTTTGGAAAACTAACAAGTAATGCCTTCGCATTGCTTGAAGCCTTGAATTCCCAAGACCTAGAACGCTTATCAGAAGCAATCTGGGATTTTAAGACCAGTGAGGATTTACTCAACTGGCTCCAAGAGCACTCTAACTAACGGTAGCTATGCCTTAGTTGCCTAAAATCAGACTAGACCTCTTGGAAAAATTGGGAATCAAAACCGATTACTGTATGGCTGTTACTCTCCTACTCCAACAACTTACCGTTCCCCCAGGCCAAAGACTGTTGATTCATAACCTAGAGTGGGCTGAATTTGAGTCTGTTCTAGAAGAACTAGGGGAACATCGCTCTGCCCGTATTGCCTATAGCCACGGAACCTTAGAAATCAGAATGCCTACCCCAGAACACGAAGTCGATAAAGAACTGCTCGGTGATTTGGTTAAAATTTTGCTTGATCAGTTAGAAATCGACTGCGAGTGCTTTGGTTCCACTACCTTCAAGGGAGAAAATATGGACAGTGGCATTGAACCGGATCAATGCTTCTACATCCAAAACCACGCTAGAATCCGAGACAAGGGGCGCGTCGATCTTACCCTTGACCCACCGCCAGATCTAGCCATTGAAGTGGATGTTACCTCCAAGACTCAACTGGTTTAACAGTAAAAGACTTAGAAAAACTGCAAGCTGAACATCCTGATTATCAGATGGAACTAGTGGCTGGAGAAATTATTGTTATGAGTCCTTCAGGTATAGAATCAGATCAAGTAGCTGCTGCAATTGTTGCCCAGTTATCAAACTGGGTACGACCTCGTAGACTAGGCAGGGTAACTGCTTCTAGTGGTGGTTTTCGTTTACCTAACGAAGATGGAGATGTCCGCACACCCGATGCTTCTTTTATCCTAGCTGAACGTTTACCTCGCACTACAGAAGGTTACGCGGAGTTAGTTCCTGACTTGATGTTTGAAGTTAAATCTAAGAGTGGCAGTTTGGCTAAATTACGCCGGAAGATCCAGCAATTTCTGGAATTGGGAACTCAAGTTGGGGTGTTAGTGGATCCGAGAACTCGCACCATGGAAGTTTATTGCTTTAATCGAGATAAGGTTGTGCTGGGGGATGGGGATGTGCTGGAAGTACCGGAATTACTTCCTGGGTGGGAATTGTCTGTAGTGGAAGTTTGGGCTCCTGAATTTGATTGATAAAACCAGTTTATTATTCTAAGGTATTACGTTAATTTTGAATGTTTAAAAGGTATTTTATATGATTATAACGAATGTCAATATTAGTCAAAAGTCTCAAGAAATTTTGAGAAAAGCGGCGGCGGAAAAACGAATGTCTGTAGAGGATATGGCTTCAGAAATATTAAGCGATGCAGCGCCTTCACGCGGGGGTCTCCCCCACTCGCTATTGCATCAAGACAATGAAGCTATTCAAAATAAGCTTTCCGGAATTGCCACTATTGGTGAAGTCAAAAGCGATGCAGCGCCTTCACGCGGGGGTTTCCCCCACTCGCTATTGCATCAAGACAAGGAATATCCTATCTTACCATTGGCAAACAAGCAGCCCTACGCATACTATGCCGATCCTGAAGAGCCAGCTATCCCTCTAGAAGACTGGGATATGGAGAAGAGTTCTGAAGAGGTTTTATGATTTTTATGGACACTCATATTTTTGTTTGGTGGAATCAGAACGATCCTAAACTGACGTGCTCCTTATAAACTGTCCTCTGGTAACAGAGGCATTGACTCTAACATCTACTATTGAGATCTAGCCATGAAAAAAATTTTGGTATTATGGACAACTTTTCGATCAACATCCACCGCTTTTAAAATGATGATGCAAGCAAGGGGAGACTTTATTGTTCTTCATGAACCCTTTAGCCTATACTATTTCGGTAGCGAGGAAAGGAAATCTGATCGCTGTGCAAAAGCTGAGATTAATCCAGCTTATAATTTTCAACCCCTATTCCAAGACCTAATCAATAAGGCTCAAAGCCAACCTGTCTTTATTAAAGATATGGCTTTATATATTTACGAGCGAGCCGATGAAGCTTTTTTATCCCACTTTAACCACACTTTCCTTATTCGCCATCCTGCCAAAAGCCTTCCTTCTCTATTTGCCGGTTGGCCTGACTTCCACTTAAGTGAAACTGGGTATGCAGAACTTTACCAATTGTTTGAAGTCACCAAAGCCTTTCTGGGACAAGTCCCCCCCCTCATTGACTCAGATGACTTGGTACAAAAACCAGAGGCCACGATTAAAGCTTACTGTGATGCTGTAGGAATTCCGTTTATGCCCCAAGCGTTAAAATGGGATCCTAAGATATGCTCTAAAATATGGACTCTTCCATGGGAAGGAGATTGGCACACTTACTTACAATCGAGTCGGGAATTTAAAGAAAGGGACAGAAAAAATTACGTTAGTGTTGAAAACAATGAACACTTGAAGCAGGCCTATGACTACTGTTTACCTTATTACCAAAGACTTTATGAACATCGACTGCGGATTGAATAACCACTTTTAACTACAGACTTTAAGCAATGAAAAGAGTAGTTTTTATCCTTCGTAGGGGAAATGGGTAGTGGTGCATTGTAATGATATCGGTAACGGTATGGTGAGGGTTTCAGCCCCCACCCAGCATCACTATGCAGGACTACCTAATCTTCTAAGTCATCAATAGAAACTTTACACTTAAACCTCTTTTTTTGCAAATCGTTTATTATTTCGTTTATTCTAGATTTGTTAGTCATTGTTATTTACATCCTTTTTAACATCGAATTCCAATTCTTCGAGCCGTTATAACCAAACAAATCTTGATAGTAAGTATCAATTAAGTACTCATTTTGATGCTGAATCATCCAGTTTTTGAGTAAATCAAGCTTACATTTCATCCGTTCAATAAATTCTTGATCTTCCCAATCTGACCAAGCCTCCCATAAAGCTTTATTTGTGTCTTCAATAATTAAATAATCTCCATTTTGTAACCCATTATTATGAAAATAATCCAGTATCCCGACTAAATTAACATGAGCATCTTCTATGATTAACCAAGGATGAGGAAGTGTAGAAAGCAGTGTGGTCGATAAAACCAGATCGATCTGGTTACAATCGCCTTCCAAAAATTTTATCTTGGGTTGGGCTTTGGCTTTTTCATCAAGTAAGGATAAATCGATATCAACAGAGTAGACAAGACCTTCAATCTCAAATAACTTCAACTGATCTGCTAACCATACTGCACTTCCTCCAGTATCTGCACCAAGTTCAATAATTGTCTTTGGTTGGAGTTCGTAAATCAGCATTGGATAAAGGGCAATTTCTATAGGACTTTTGTCCATTGGTATCCCTTTCCAGGTTTGTAAATGATAGTTTTCAGTCAGAGGTCTCCAAATCCCCTTGGGAAGGGAGCAGATATCTTCTCGATCAGAAATTTTGACAAGTCTTTTATTCTGTGAGATTTCTTGATCAGATCTAATGAATTGATCAGCACTTTGATTCTTCATTGGGATCACTCCTCAAACAGATTTAACTGGGTGCATCTCATTTTTGAAGTTTGACCTCGTGGTGCGTTACGGGACGTACTTCCACAAAACTGGCTACAGCTTGCTTCTTGGCGAGTCCGTCTTATCACGCACCCTACGGCACTTTTTTACAAATATGAGATGCACCCGATTTAACTTTTGGTGATCGTATTTTCCCCTCTTCAATACCAACCCCATCTTCATTCCACTGCCAATCAAAAGCATAGATCCAATACAGACAGGTGGAATTTCCATATCTAGTTTTGTGAGGTACTTTAGCAGGTATTTTGAATATTTCACCAATGGGAGGATAGTAAGTTTGACCTTGAAAATAAATCTCCATTTCTCCTTCTATAAGGATAATAAATTCGTCAGTTTTATGACCTGGATTTGACCAAGATTCCACAGAATTTGTTTGATAAATTTCGCATTTAAAACCTTTTTGTTCCCATTCTTTTTTTAATTCTTCTAAACCTAGATTAATTTTTGATTTATTCATGGTTTTTCCTGTTATGTTAGATATTTACTCACATTAAAAGAGAAATGGTATATTTGGACTTAATATCAGTTATTAAGTTTCCTTTTTTTTAAAGCAAGCAGATACATCAACTTGGCTTCGTCATATATCGGAAAACCCTCTTCACTAACTAATGTCCACGGTAATTTATCTAAGTCTATCTGCATTTTACGGCGATAGTCTTCCCGTATGGTTAATAAAAAAATTCCCTCCTCTTTTAAAATACCGAATAGATTGTTTAAAACTGCAACTCCAGCATGAGCATAAGCAAAAACTCCTGCTGCAATAATAGCATCAAAAGTTACTGAATTGCTAAAAATTTGGGAATCTTCTAGATTACACTGATGCAGACTTTGATATACTTGTCTCTCTTTAGCGATCGCCAGCATTTTTTCTGACAAATCCGCAGCAGTCAGATTAGTATATCCCTGTTGGGCTAAGGCTTCACCCACTAACCCTGTCCCAGCACCAGCATCTAAGATTGTGGCATCTTTCTTAGGAAGCAGTTTGCTTAATGTCCGTGCTATGTTGCCAGGCATAAAAGACCAATCTTCTCTTACATCTGCATCATAGGTATTTGCCCAACTATCGTAATTAGTTTTTAATTCCTCAGTGCTTTGGCTATCACAAATCATAGATAACCAAGGTCTTGTTTCTGAAATATCTTTGCCTTGTTCTCTGGACATCTTATGTTCTAACGCAATGGCATTTTCAGATCCCACCGAAGCCATAGAAAGAGAATAAAGCTTGCGGATAAATAGATCAATATCTTCCGGCTGAGTATCGAAATTGGTCATCCATCGAACTAATCCAGTAGAACTATCCCAAACATAAAAATGACAAACATTAACCAGAGCTTCGATCCAATTAGGTGGAATTTTCGCAAAGACAGCATTGGTCTCAACAGGATATACTATCTCAACTTCAGGTATGGTAGATACTTGTTCAGCAAGATACTTAGCCATTTTGTTTTCATGGCTAGCATTTTGCAGCCAGTGGTCATCTTTGAGTAACGCTAAAAACTGGGCGGCGATAAATCGAGCTTTTGAAGGCATCTGCATACTTTGTTTCCAGATAGCCGAAAAATTCCGACATAACGAGGGGTCAGAGTTAGTAAAGATGACTGCTTCTCCCATCAAAAGCCCATTTTTAGTTCCACCAAAAGATATAGCATCAACACCGAGTTCCGTCGTTAGCGCACCCAAGGAACAATTAAGTGAAGCTGCAGCATTGACAAGACGTGTGCCATCCATGTGAACCCTCATACCCTGCTGATGGGCATATTCCACTAAAGCTAAAATCTCCTTGGGACGATACACCGTTCCAAGTTCCGTGGACTGGGTTATGGATATCACACGAGGGATAGAGGCATGAACCTCCTCTTGCCAATACAAGTAACTTTCAATATCTTGAGGTCGCAGATGCCCATCAGCGGTTTCAATCGGAACTAACTTACTACCAATGAAATTCTCCACAGCCCCACATTCACTATGGTAGAGGTGTGCTTTACTAGAACAGAATATGGCTTCAAAAGAGCGACACAAACAAGCCAAAGCGAATACGTTGGAACCAGTCCCACCGAAAGTAAAAAATACCTGACAATCAGCCCCAAAATTTCTATGGAATTGTTCCATAGCTAAGCGCGTCCACTCATCTTCGCTATAGGCATGAGCGTGTCCTTGGTTAGCGGCTAGGATAGCCTTCATAATTTCGGGATCGACTCCAGCCTCATTATCTGAGGCCAGACCTCTGATCTTGGAATTGACTGGGGATTTTCGATCGCTTTGGGAATTCATCGGCATTTTTAATAGGAAGTATTACTCTAGAAAGTTGTTCTAAGTATTGGTTCTAAGTATTCTCAGTCGGCTTTCAAAGTCTTCCATATTTAAATAGCAGTTTACCATGCGTCTTTCCCCTTCATAAGCTAGTCGTCCATGCAAAAGACGCCAGTTGTCAAACAAGAGAACATTTCCAGGAGTGAGGCGAAAGCGATATTGATTGGCTGGGTCATCAATAATTTTACGCCATTCCCAAAGAGCCTCATAGACCTGTGTCGTTTGTTCTCCCCAGTAAAAAGGTGCGCGATCCATGTGATTGAATCGAATTCGTTTTACCTGGTTTTCAGCATCAAGTTTAATTAGAGGTTGCCTTGTTTCTAAATGGGTATCAACTTCTAAATAGTGCCCTGGCATATCAACCTTGGTAAGCAAGGAGAAAGCGTCAGGATATGATTCCCGGAGAGTTTGGGCAGCATAGAAGCCATCTATGAAAATACTCTCTCCACCAATATAATCGCGATCGAGAACGTGAAATACAATCAGTCCAGGGGGGTCGTAGGAATAAGTTCCATCGGTGTGGGCTGCCAGATACCCATTGGAATAGGCGCTATCAGCATGGGGTTCGCTAGTATCGGAGTCAGCAAAACCGCCAAAGATATCCATCCTAATATAAGCTACCCGTTCAATCAGTGCTCGGGTTGACTCACGATTAGGTGGTGTATTTGATACCATTCCCAGACCATAACAGGCAATATTCTCTAACCATTTTTTTAATCCCCTAGATTCACTCATTACTTCATTGAAAGTGACTGTGGGTAGCCCATTAGCAAATGTGTTGGCTGTCCAGAGGATTAAATTTTTGGGAGTCGAACTTTTGTCAATGGTGCTTAAGGTTGTCATGCTTAAAATTTTTATACTTTAAACCCCTTTCTTTTCACGAGCCTGGGGAACTGGACGTTGATAGGATTTGTTCTGAATTACGCGCAGACGACTATGGAAATCTTCCATATTTGACATACAGACAGCAAGGTGATGATTCCCATCCATCGCACTACCACCATGCAAGACACGCCAATTATCCCACAGCACCATTTCTCCTGGATTTAAGCTGAGTTTTCGATGTTGGGATTGCTCCTCAACCCATGCCTCAAACTGCTTCAAAGCAGCTTGCAAGGCTTGTTTGTTTGGCAAATCCTGCTCAGCAACAGCAAGTTGTGCTTTCGGATTGTAGCGTATACGCTTGAGTCGATCATAACTATCTAGGGTCACAATCGGATCTGAAGCAATCAGATTGATATCCTGCCTCAGGTACTGATAAGAAACAGTATTATTTTGTAATAAACTTAGAGTCTGGGGTGCTTCGCTTTTGATTCTGTCAACAAGCGCCAGACCATCAACAAAAATCATTTCCCAGGGTGAAATAGTTTGGTCGAGGCATTGAACCAGTTTGATACCTGGTGGGTCGTAATTAAAAGCTCCATCGGTATGAAGATGGGTTTCATCATAGTCGGAATTACTTGATGGTTTAATTTCGACTATGTCCCCCAAACTACTTTGCCGCAGATAGGCAATTCGGTGCATAAGTTGAGCCGCTTCAGCTTTACTCGCCTTGGCACCAATCACTTTACAGACTCCGACTTGGGTGAGATGTTCAACCAAGTGCCTTAATCCGATATCTGTGTCAATGACACTTCGATAATCAAGACTTGGTAAATCATTACTCCAGTATTTTCGTTCATCTACTGCTACGGAGTTTTCAAGATTAAGCATTCTCCATAGCCAATCATAGGAAAAGTAACTTTTGTGATTATCCTGCCATTGAATTATCAGCCCTGCGGTATCAGTATCTACAAGGACGTCTTCCCAGCTAAATCTCTCCCAGCCAATGAATACATCAAATTCTCTCTGGGCACTAGAAGTGAAACACTCACTACATTGACAGTGATCTCGCAGCCACATCCACGGTAAGCTTACCCTATCTAAATTATTGGTGACTTTATAAACCAAATCCACTTCGATGCCTTTGTCACTAGTCTGCCAAGATTGAACTTGAACCTTTTGAGATGATGAAGATAATGGGGATTTTTCAACACAATTCATGAAAATGAAACTTACTCCTCTAAGCTTTATACAATATAAAGTTTCAGGCTTTGCTACAGAAAAATCGGCTGAAGTTGCGGCATCGGGCGAATTGTACTTTCCACTGCAATACCATTACGTAAGGCTAACAGTAATCCCGCCGCCTCCATGTAGCTATTGACACGATATATCGGGTTGCCCTGAGTTTCGATTTGCAATCTTTCAGGAGTAATATCGTACTTAGTGGTATTATCTTTGATTAAGATTACGGGCACACCTTGGTCTAAACACGCTAAAAACGGAATATTACCCACGGTTGTTTCTGGCATTACCACCGCCGAAACATTCTCCACCGATATCCTAGTTTCCCCTGCGGCTACGGGAGTATCAAACCTTACCGGACGGGGAGAATTGATTAAACCATTGAGGGGGGAACAAACATAGGCACTGGAAATTAATTCTGCTCCATCCCTAGGGTCTACTAATTTCCCAAATCCCGTATGTTCCCACTCCAATAATAAGGGAGCATGGGCAGCAGTAAAGGGATAAAAATTAGTGAGCATGTGGGTCATAATTGCTTCCGCACCGCCCCAAGGATTGGGGATAGATTCCCCTCGGTAGTAAGCTTGACGTATTTTATCGTCTACTTCCAAAGTGGTCATTAAAGCCACCGCCCTAGCCGAAGAACTTTCCACCACATCTAGAGCCTTCATCAACTCGTCCATACCTTTAAATTCCCCGGAAGCATTACCATACTGGGAATAGGTACAGGCGGTTTCCACTGGGCCACCAGTTACCACTACTGGATCAATATTAATTCCCCCCACAGCGCGCAAGCCATTGAGAGCATTAATAACATTATTTAAAAATCTCTCATCTCTTGGCTTTTCAATAATCGCTGCGATGTTTTTGCGCTTTTCTGGAATCACTCCAATATTACCCAGTAGTAACTGACAAATCAGATTCCCTTCCAGATAAAGCACATTATCCTGACCGAAATAGATATCCGACGCAGTAACGGCATTGGGATTGGTGACCAGATAGTCACAAGCGGAGGCTAACAGATTGGTACTAGGAGTAGCATCTCCCGCAAAACCACCAATTTCTGCTCTGACTCCGGTGGGAATAATACTAACTGCGACAAATGGTTGGTTAGAAACCCGTTGACGAATATTAATATCAAGTAATGATGACCAAACCGGCTCTCTGTCTGTATCGATAAAGCTGGATTCAAAGGTGAGTGTGTCTCCTTCAACCTTGGTTAAAATCAAGCGAATGGGAACACCTGGTAAGGGAAGCGCAGCAATTTTTTGGGAAATTTCTCTCCAGGTGCGCTGTGAGGGAGGGCATTGGATTTCAAAATCTTTGGTATAGACTTGGGTCATTCTCTATATTTACTTATCTAACAACTTATTCAGCCAATGGTATGAATTTTACCCTAATCATCGACTGCCTTACGAATTAACTCATTAGGTCTAATTCCCATTGATTCAGCAATGGAGAAAACCTAGGGGAATCCATCTTTGAGCGTTCATTTCCTTGCCTCCTAAGTTTTCCACTTAGCCATAGTATCCTAAGAATTAATTTTCATGGTAAAAAAAATTGTTAAATTTTGTAAAAAAACCAGATCAGAATGGGGTGAATCCCTGTTTTGATAAACGAAGATGGAGATGTTCGCGCTCCCGATGCTTCTTTTATCCTAGCTGAACGTTTACCTCGCACCACAGAAGGTTACGCGGAGTTAGTTCCTGACTTGATGTTTGAAGTTAAATCTAGAACTGATAGTTTGGCTAAATTACGCCGGAAAATCCAGCAATTTCTGGAATTGGGGACTCAAGTTGGGGTGTTAGTGGATCCGAGGACTCGCACCATGGAGGTTTATCGCCTCAATCGAGATAAAGTTGTGCTGGGGAATGGGGATGTGCTGCAAGTGCCGGAATTGCTTCCTGGGTGGGAATTGCCTGTTGTTGAGGTTTGGGCACCTGAGTTTGATTGAGAAGACTGTTTATTCTTCTCAAGTATTAGATTAAGTTTGAATGTTTTAAAGGGATTGAATATGTTTATAACAAATATCAAAATCAGTCAAAATTCTCAAGACATTTTAATAAAAGCGGCGGCGAAAAAACGAATGTCTGTAGAGGATCTTGCTTCAGAAATATTAAGCGATGCAGCGCGGTCTTGGGGAGGCAGCGCGGTCTTGGGGAGGCAGCGCGGTCTTGGGGAGGCAGCGCGGTCTTGGGGAGGCAGCGCGGTCTTGGGGAGGCAGCGCGGTCTTGGGGAGGCAGCGCGGTCTTGGGGAGGCAGCGCGGTCTT
>NZ_JAAHHE010000225.1:2776-10351 GCF_010692525.1 Moorena sp. SIO3B2 | reverse complement strand
GGAAAGGAGAGATAGCTACTAATCCCATCGCTATCCATGCTGTCAAATAGGACTTAAAAAGTTCCAGACAAAGCCAGTAGATACAAGGGAGTGCCAACAGGCTGATTAAGACAGGTAAGCTTCTGTTGATGCTTACAGAATCCCCTAACCACTGAAACCAAAACCGTGCTATTAAAAAGTAGATGGGCGGATGATGTTGATCTTCTGTTACCAGCCCATTGAGAGTGTCAAAAAATTTTTTTTCATGATTAACACTTTGATACTGTCTTAGTTCTTCAACTCCAATTATGTGACCCGTAAATACTTGTTGAATTACCTCCGGTACCGTATAACCAGAAATTCTTAGTAAGGTGTAAGTCTCATCATGCCAATAAGCTCTTGTTTCAAGATTACAAAATCTAAAAAATACCCCTAATATCAATAAAAAGATAATCAGTAATTTTAACCAATTTGGTGGAAGTATCAACCTGGTTTTGATGATTTTATTCATATAACATATCTCATCATATATTATTTATGTTTAATAAAAATTATTTGATATTTTTTATATTATAGTATCATTATGACCTAGATTTAACTGTGGTTTATGTTATACCTATATACAGGTATACAGGTATAAAAATACTTTATTAAAACCTATTTACCTATACATTTTTTGATAAATTGCTTGACAGCATTATGGTAATTTAGCCTGATAGCCTTGAAATAGCCTGCTCTGATAGTTTTGTCTTTGATCAGATGCATAAACTTGAGAAGTTTAGTTATAAATGATACATTATTGTTTAATCTTAAAAATTCCATGGGTTTCCCCCCCATTTTGCGATCATACCAAGACAACAACATGCCTTGCTTTAGAAACATAAATGGTGTCAGCCCATCATATTTAGCATTTGCTGCTAGATGGGTAGGTAGATTAGGATTCACCTTTCTAAATGCCTCGGTGATCAGTGCAATGCCATTTGGTTTTAGCATGGAGTGTATATCTCCAATAGCAGCAAATGGATCACTCAGATGCTCTAGCACTTCAAAGGATAAGACTACGTCATATTGACTAGATAGACATTGGTTGTAATCACTTATAATAGTTATAGATTCATCTAATAAACCATAATTAGCAAACCGTACTTATGCTACAAACCAGTGACGAGACACGGTATTAGACACGGTAAGGGCGATGGATATCTCGCGAGATAGGTACGTCCCTTTCCATGTCCCGCCGTGTCCAATACCATTTCCTACCCATGGGTCAACCTCTCTCAAAACCGTTGTTTTATTACGCTCAGTTCAATAATCCAGTTAACTGTGAATCTACACTTAGGAGTCTAGCTTATTTTGCCACCCTAGAAAAAAATCGTAGAAACCGCTCAGATAGCCTTATCCCTTAATCACCTTTTTCGAGGCTTTGTACAAAAAACCCCTAATTCTCTTGAGGCATTGAGAGCGAGATATTTTCCATCTTAGAAAATAGTACCAATACCTTATCCGCCAAAGAACACTAGGTCTTCTCGCTAGCATGTATTCGTCTTGTTTCTTAGCATGGATATCTTTCCAACCTAATCCATCAGATAAGAGAGTGCGGAAAAGACTTTCTGAATTAACCCATTCGCCAGCCACATCTTCACCAAATGGTCCAGCTGAGTGATAGGGGAATGAATACACTTCTTCTCCAGTAGTTGTACTTATCGGCCAATTATGATATGTTGTTGCAACACTCGAACCATTAACAATTTTAAAGGCATCGTAATTTCCAAGGCTCGCCAATAAAATAAACACTTCAATAGAATGCGATTCAGCGGAAATGTACTTAGGTCGAATGTCATTATTTAAAAGTGATCGAAGGATCACATGGTCATAATGCTCGATATCGATCTTGACGTAATAGGGATATCCGTGTTCGTAAAAGAGCTGATTGACAGTTTTTCCAGGTAGGAAGACTTTTTCGTAGTTTTCAGGTTTATGTGTGGGAGCAGGAAACTGGCTTAGCACATGTTTAGTTTTATGTATGTAGAAGGGAACGCTTGTAACTTCATTAGCTGCTGTCAGAACACAATTCTCAATAACTAGTTTCTGTTGTTGAATCTCGAGTGCGAATCGTTTCTGCATTTGTTCACAAAGGATCGGATTGGCCTCGACAGCAATAACGATATCGGCTTTCTTCAAATAATAAGGGACATCATCTCCGTTATTAGCACCGATATCATAAATAATTTTTTTGTTCCCATTTGTAATTGAAGTCATTACTCGCTATTTATTTATATCCTTTACGGTTCACACTTCAATATACTTTATATTAACGATACTATCAGGATATTTTGATGGCGGAATACATTTTGCTCTGTCTCTAACTTGAGGATATTTACTTTGCCAACTTATTCTTTATAATAGTTTTTTAGTCTCGGTATTTAATTCTCTAATGAATCTCAGGTAAATACCCATTTTTATTGATTTTATATAATTATATCTTATTATGTCAAAAATAGGTAATTAATTTTGTGCACCTGCTTATTAAGTTTATTGACTTATTATGCTGAGGGGGTGACCTGACCCCTAAAAAGCTTAGTATATAAGGCTTTGATGTCAATGATATCATGGAAGATACAGTCCCAAATTAACCCTCGATTCATTTTATGGAAGCTCAAAACCTTATAACTACGTCCAAGGTCGCGCCCAAAACAGAATGTATATTTTTGTAACTTATGGGCTAAAATTATTACTGGGTAATAATTTCAGCTTGCATGTCACCCCCCCAGCTTATTATGACGAATAATTTATTTGGTTATCACTACTTATTTAGACAGCATATACCCTGTGAAATTTTAAGTACAGAATCTTGGTTATTTGTCAAAAAAAATTAGATGCGTTTGCCCTGATTACCGCTACCGTCACCTAGCATGAGAATTTTGATTTGCTTAGGATCTAATCCCCACTTTTCAGTGTATAAGCTGATTCGGTTTAGTGCTGACTCAGTCCATTTTTGTCGAGCAGGGTTTATCCAGAAAACAAGGGTTTCAAAGATAAATCCGTAGCTCTCGCGGTAGAGTTGCTCCATATGTTCGTCATAGTGGTGGGGTGTTACCTGGAAGACAGGTATATCCTGTAGGACATTCCAGCCCAGATTCATACCTTCCATCCATACTCTGTGTCTAACTTCTTGCTCCGATAAATCTGTAAATTTAGTAATTTCATTAACGATATCTTCAAAGGATAAAGGAATATGTGATGCTATGTCTAATTTCATGATTACTAGAATTTTTTGATGACGTTTTAAACTAATTTTTTTATTATTTAAATACTACTTTTATATCTAACTAATTCAGGATTGAATTATTTTTTAATTAATCATGAATTTCTGATTAACGTCTTTGTCCAGTTCACTAATGGCAGGGAGGACAATCCCTGACTTACCTTCGCCTTAAGACTCAGCTTGGGTACAAACAGTTTTGGTGTAGACTTTACTAAGTGAGCTTGAGAAGGTCTAGTCAGTTTTTGGTAAACCAAACAGGCTCCTACTCCTAACTGATGGTGGGAATTAGCTGCACAAATTCTGATCGGTAATAAACCAGACCATCTTGCTAGTATGCTTAACATTACTTTTGTGAAAATTGTAGCTTTTCCTACCACTAATAAAAATCCCGATTCAGGGAGTTGTGGTTCAATCTCTACCAGAAGCTCCTTGATAGATAGCAGCTTATCCGGCAAATCCACCATTACCATCTGAAATTGTTTGCCCCCTGTCAGCTCTAAAGGCAGACTTTGTAGCTGAACCTGGTCTTTAACCTCAACCTTGGAGCACCAAGTTTTGACATCTGCTAAAGCTTCTGTAGTATTAGCATAAGTAATATCTAACCGTGGCAAGTCTGCTAAATCTGACAGTAGCTCTTTATTTCTACCTTTCCAGTAGAGAAGTTTGATTCGAGAGTTAAGCCGATGGATTTCTTGAATCAGCTCGTAAATTTTTAAACGAATGACAAATTTTTTTTCGTCTATCGGCTGATTAATGTGCAGCACCCGTGTGTCATGTTCTAAACGGAAAGGCGGCTCAATCTCACCCTGTAAGATGTAGCGGTAGAACTTTTGCTGTATTGCTTGTTGACTGTAGCAATCTATCAGCTTTTGATGACCTGCTATAGCAATTTTTTCTGCTTGCTCAGGATGCTTTAGATAAAACTCAATCTTATTCAGCAGCTCATTTTCACTATCATAGCACTCTAGGTGAACCCCTTCTTCAAATAGAGAAAATAAACCTGACTGAGGACTGAGACGGTCTGTTAGTAGAAAACCTCCTGCCATGAGTACCTCAAAAATCCGGCGATTTGTATCTCCATTTAAACCACAATTCAATACTATCCGGGACTTACTGTAGTCCTCTAAGGATTCAAGATATGGTTTGCGACTGATATCAATTTTGACGCCATTATCCTGCAGGAACTTTAGTAGGTTGCTGCGGTAGACGTGCAGTGATGACTGAGAACCTCGGAAAATAATATCGTAGGATTTGGCTTCCTTCTTCTGAGGAACATAGTGGTCAATGACAGGAGTTCCTGGTAACCAGAAGACATTTTTCAGACCTGCTTCCACAAAGAAATGTAAATGTTGAACCCCCTGATAGACCCAATGGTAATCACAGTCAAAGCTTTGGCAGTATCTAATGATGCCACTTAGAGACCCATCACCCCAGTGAAAAGTATCCCCAATTTTCATGACTTTTGGACATGTTAATTTATCAAGTCCTCGCGGCATGAAGTGCATATTCCTGGCAGACATCTGCACTAGATCAGGATAAAAATCACTGGGTAATTTATCTAAAATAATATCAATAGAGAATTCTCCCATTGGGACGGGAATAGCTTTACCTGCCTTTACAGCCTCTGGCGGTGGATTAGGGCAAGCAGTTAATATTTGAGGGTCATTTTCTCTTAATCGATTCAGATTGAACTGAGAAATTGATACAGGACCAGAAATAATACGTAGTTCCTTAATCATTAAGGTAGTGCCACAAATTGAGAGGTTGTCATAGAATCAGCTACTTTTTGAGCCAAAGCCTTTAGAGTGCTATGCAGTTGGTGCCATAATCAAGGCTTGAGCCTGCACTAAATCCTCAGGGGTATTAATCTCCAAAACTGCCCTTTCAGTAAGACACACCCGAATGGCAAATCCATGTTCCAGTACTCGCAACTGCTCTAAGCCTTCACACTCCTCTAGGAGTGTGGGTGACAGTTGAGCATATTTGCTCAGGAAATCTCGCTCAAAAGCATAGAGTCCGAGATGGTGAAATACAGGTGCATCTCCAGAATTACGGAAGTAAGGAATGGGAGCGCGGGAAAAGTAGAGGGCGTGACTTTTGCGATCGCATACGACCTTGACTGAGTTAGGGTCTTGATAGTTTGTTGCCATATCCAGAGGACAAGCAAGAGTCGTCATTGCAGGAAACTCCCCTTTGAGATAGGGACTTACCAGCTGGGTCAGCATCTGAGCAGTAACAAAAGGTTGGTCTCCTTGGACATTGGCTATTGCCGTCATTTCCGGATAACGTTGAGCTACTTCTGCAACCCGGTCAGTACCAGTAGCATGGTCTGAGCGAGTCATTTCTACCTCTCCCCCAAACTTCCCCACACAATCCGCAACTAATTCAGAGTCAGTGGCAACTACCACCTTAGTGAAATCAGGACAACGTTTAGCTGCTTCATAAACCCTCTGCACCATTGGGCGATCGCCAATCATTGCCAAGGGTTTGCCAGGAAAACGAGTTGAATCATAGCGAGCAGGAATAACGGCAAGAATATTCATAAACTAAGTTACCTAACGGGTAATATAATGACTGTTATTAAATTTATCAGTAGCTTTTTTTAACTCTCGTAAAGACGAGAAATAACTGGAGTATTGCCACAGGTTTGGGCGTAAAATAAATTATCTAAAAATATACTTTATAGCTTTCCAATCTACCAATATCTCTTACCCAAAACAAAGACTTGATTATGATTCCGAGACCGCAGTTGCTGATTATGGGTATGATTTCGCCCCCCTAACCCCCCAATACTGGGGGGAAGGAAACTCTCAAAGTCCCGCGCCGCCCAATACTGGTGGGAATTAGCGGATGCTTCGATTTTTTACAGATGGGGATTTAGGAGGCAGTAGCAAAATAATACAAATAAATTCATACTTAAATTCAGCAACGCCTTATGATCTATTTGTAAATGCTATAGCTAAGTCTACTAAACCAGGGTGAAAGCATCAGACGTGATAGTTGTTGCTTGCACCCGATTTAGTAAAGCTAACTGTTCACCACCATTGATAATCCAGGTATCATTGGTATTGGAACCAGTACCTTGAGTGATTGTCAGCTGCTCCCACCTTAAACCACCAGATAGTGCCAGCCAATCTTCACCAACTACAAAATCAGTAATGGTCTTAGTTCCCTCTCCTGGGGCTAAGACAAATATGTCGTCACTAGCACCTCCAGTTAGTAGGTCATTACCACCACCACCATTAATGATATTGACATCTCCATCACCTATTAAAATATCGTCATAAGGTGAGCCAATCATGTTTTCAATATCATTAAGAGTATCTTCACCACTATTAGTATTCAGAATGCTGTTGTACCAAACATCAGCAACCTTTCCATAACCTTCTACATTGGGGTGAACACCATCTGGCAAATCACTGGGCACTAAGGCACTGTAAACATCGACAAAAGTTACGTTTTTGTCTTCCTCGACCTTGTCACTGACAATATCGGGTATAGATAAATTAAAATCTATGCCCTGCTGTTGTTGTGCTGGAGTTGGAATAAAATCACTGTCCGGTTGCTCTGGATTTGTACCAAGTGGTGGGATTGAGCTTACCAAAAGCTCTGTATTTGGTAACTGATTAGTAATCTGATCAATCAGATTACTAAGCCGTAATGGTGCATTGCTAACATCGTCACCTTTGAGTATGTCATTGGTGCCGATCATTAACAGCACCATATCTGGCTGATAAGTGTTTAACCAACCATTAACATTATTGGCAATATCACGAATTCTCCATCCCCCAAATCCCGCATTGTCTTTATCAAAGCCATCGGGTCCAGTAGACCGGGGGCCAACAAAATCTATGTTGAAACTATCATCGACTAATAAATTCCACAAATCATCACGGTAAGCTGCTGTATCTCCCCAATCCCGACCAGGCAAGCCGAAGGTGTTGGAATCACCTAGGGGCATAATCTTAAACGGCGTGTCAGGTGAAGTGGCAAATTTGTGAGTGACGATATCAGTTTCCAGGTTGGCAATGATAGAGCCGTTTGCCTGAACATAAGTTATAGTATCAATTCCGTTGCCCCCATTAAACGTGTTGTTACCTGTACCACCATTAATTACGTTGCCGAAGTTGACAGTTGGTGGGTCTAGTTCAGGCTCAGCCTCAGGAGTTGGGGTCACAGATGGTGAGACCGGAATCAAATCAAGGTAGTTGATGTTGAAGCCCCCACTCAGTACATCCAGGCGCAATTGATGAGTCCCGGCACTGAGGCTGAGCACTTGGGAAGACTCGATCGTCTGCCAAGTTCTCCAGCCACCAGTGTTGCCCAAATTC
>NZ_JAAHHE010000225.1:0-2676 GCF_010692525.1 Moorena sp. SIO3B2 | reverse complement strand
GTAGTTGATGTTGAAGCCCCCACTCAGTACATCCAGGCGCAATTGATGAGTCCCGGCACTGAGGCTGAGCACTTGGGAAGACTCGATCGTCTGCCAAGTTCTCCAGCCACCAGTGTTGCCCAAATTCACACTAGCCTGTTCTCCGTCTAGACTGACTTGGAAGCTATGATTGCCATTGAGTGCAGAAGCCACACGAGCTTCGAGTTGATAAGTCCCGGAACTGGGAATGGTGACCTCATAGGTCAGCCATTCTCCTGACTCAATCCAACCCACCAGCGGCGTGCCATCTACATCGCCGCTGTAAGAAATATCCACATCCTCAAAGCGATACTCTCCACCATTATTGCCAGGGTCAAGATCGTAATAAGCTACCCCTTGACCACCAGTATTGTAGTCTTCTGCTTCGATGCGAACAGTAGAGCCGCTTGCCTGAACATCAGTTATAGTATCAATTCCGTTGCCCTGATTAGAGGTGTTGTTATCTGTACCACCATTATTGCCGTTGCCGACCTCAGGAGTTGGGGTCACAGATGGTGAGACCGGAATCAAATCAATGTAGTTGATGTTGAAGCCCCCACTCAGTACATCCAGGCGCAATTGATGAGTCCCGGCACTGAGGCTGAGCACTTGGGAAGACTCGATCGTCTGCCAAGTTCTCCAGCCACCAGTGTTGCCCAAATTCACACTAGCCTGTTCTCCGTCTAGACTGACTTGGAAGCTATGATTGCCATTGAGTGCAGAAGCCACACGAGCTTCGAGTTGATAAGTCCCGGAACTGGGAATGGTGACCTCATAGGTCAGCCATTCTCCTGACTCAATCCAACCCACCAGCGGCGTGCCATCTACATCGCCGCTGTCAGAAATATCCACATCCTCAAAGCGATACTCTCCACCATTGTTGCCAGGGTCAAGATCGTAATAAGCTACCCCTTGACCACCAGTATTGTAGTCTTCTGCTTCGATGCGAACAGAGTTCATAACCTACTCCTAATAATTTTTATTTCCTATTACACGAGTAGGTAGATGCTTCTTCAAGCTTGCTCAAAGTATACCACTTTGAGCAATGTCATGGAGTCTAAGTAAGCCAATACAGCGTTTGTGTTTATCCACCACCGGCAACACGGAGATTTGAGAAGTCCGATTTTCCATAAGCTGTAAGGCATCGTAAGCCAGTTGGTCAGGTTGAACCATTACCGGATTGGGAGTCATAATTGCTACTGCCTTGAGGTGTTCTAGCTCCGTTGGCTTGATTTTGGCAATCGAACGTCGTAAATCACCGTCAGTAATAATTCCGAAAAGTTCACCCTTATCGTCAACTACATTGACTGCTCCCAAACTGCCTTTAGTGATAGCACCAACAATTTCAATCCAGCTGGCTTGAGGGGAAATCACAGGGTTGTCTTGGTCTTTGTGCATTAAGTCTGCGACTCTCAAAGTCAGGCGCTTACCCAAACGTCCTGCCGGATGATTCAGAGCAAAATCTTCTGGCGTTAGCCCCTTAATTGGCATTAGTGTCATTGCCAAAGCATCTCCAATTGCCAGAGCAACCGTTGTGCTGGTAGTTGGAGCAAGATTAAAAGGACACACTTCTTGATCAACGGAAGCATCAAGCACAACATCTGCATTGCGAGCAAGAGTAGAGTTCAGGTTGCCCACAATCGCAATAATCGGTAATTGCCGACGCTTGAGGTAAGGCATTACAGCCACAAGCTCATCGGTTTCACCACTGTTGCTCAAAGTCACAACCACATCTGAAGAGGTGACGCTCCCTAAGTCACCGTGCATAGCATCCCCTGGATGTAGATAGGTTGCTAGAGTCCCCGTACTCGTCAAGGTAGCAGCAATTTTACGCCCTACAATTCCTGACTTGCCAACTCCCACCAATACCACTTTACCTCGACAATTAGCTAAAAGCTCAACAGCTTGCTCAACTTCCTGAGGTTGAAGTCGATTGGCAGCTAGAGTAATTGCATCAGCTTCTATTTTTAGCCTTTCAACAACCTGTGAAAAGCAAGTTTTTTCCATTAGGAACTGCATATATCTGTCTATAATTGGGGTAATATAAGTAGATATACCCTAAACTAAATGATTTAATTTTTATCTCCTTAAATTCCCCATACATAAGTCGATTATAGGCTATTTTATTGGAGTTTTAAGTAACTTAAAACCGTAAGTATTCAGCTATCAGCTATCAGCTATCAGCTATCAGCTATCAGCTATCAGCTATCAGCTATCAGCTATCAGCTATCAGCTATCAGCTTTTGAATAACATAGGCATTCGTCACAGCGTCGAAGCCTGTGCCACAAACTAGAAGCCTGTGCCACAAAGCTGTTCGCGTAGCGTGAGCTAAAAGCTCACGGCTGACGGCTGACTGCTGACCACTGACTGCTGACCGCTGACCGCTGAATGCTTACTTAAAACCAACTAGTTTTTTTAACGGATTTAATCGCCCTTTTTAAAGAAGCTATTTCCCGAGCCATAGTTGAGAAATTTCCCTCTAGTAAATCACGCCTGACGTAGGAACGAACAAGGCTTAAATCAATATCAGTTTGGGTTATATAACCGCAATCCCTAGCTTCGTTAAAGTACTGAAACCATAGATCTCCATAGGGATGATTGGTATACTTCCAGGGTTGAGTGTAGAGGTTCGTATAGTGGATTAACTTCGTATCTTT
>NZ_JAAHHE010000224.1:3440-10380 GCF_010692525.1 Moorena sp. SIO3B2 | reverse complement strand
TATTTTTTTATAAAATGACAATTAAGGAGATAAAACGATGAACACTTTTTTTTGTTCTGACCATTCACAGCAGTTAGCCGAAGACATTATCGGTAGTGGTACTAATTACCAAGTGTATGTTTTAGTAGAATGCCGCCAACCGTGGCTGTTTAATGCCATGGATTCTAAGTATATTCCAGAGAATCTTAGGAATTTGGTGGATGAGGTGAAGCAGCGTAAGCTGCCAGTAAGATTCCTGCTGATTGCTAATAATAAAACCATAAAAGCCGATCAGACTAAGGTTTTGATTTATAGTCACAACGGTGAGGCCAGGTTAAAAGGGTACAGCAAGCTAGAGTTTGATGTGACTAATCTTGGTGAGGTAGCTGGGATTGTCAGACAATTCTTAGCTGGAGAAACGCCAAACTGTGTCACACAAGACAGTGACACTAGAGACATTTTAGTTTGTACCCACGGTAGCCATGATGTGTGTTGCGCCAGGTATGGTAATCCTTTTTACTGCAAAGCCTTAGCTACTGTTGCTGAGTTATCTTTAAGCAATGTCAGACTCTGGAAAGCTAGCCACTTTGGTGGTCATCGGTTTGCTCCCACTGCGATTGACTTCCCAGATGGAAGATACTACGGTGTCTTAGATCAAGATTCATTTAAATCAATTTTAATCCGTAGTGGTGATATTGAATGCTTCAATCGAGTTTATCGAGGTTGGGGAATTCTACCGACTAAAATTCAGGTATTGGAAAGGGAACTTATCCTCCGCTACGGATGGGATTGGTTTAAGCACAAAGTTGGTGGTTCAATTATTAATGAAGATGCGAATAAGGATTCTATTCAAGCTGAGATCAGCTTTGAAAAACCTAATGGCTTGATTTACCATTGTCGTGCTGAATTGATTAAAGATGAAAGTAAGACATTGCAGCTGAAAGGGTCTTGTGGTGCTCAGAAAGAGTCAGTGTTTGTTAAATATACTATCAAGAATCTCTGCCTTTACTCGGAATTGCTGGAAATTCTTCCAGTTTATCAACCGCAGATGGCAAGCTAAGAGGTAAGCATTTAGCAGTCAGCCGTCAGCAGTCAGCCGTCAGCCGTCAGCGGTCAGCCGTCAGCTCAACTAGTAGGGTGCGTTATCAACGCACCTTAAATATAGAGTTACTGGTGTTAGTAATTTACTTAGTCATTGGTATAGAGTCCGTGTAGGAATTGTGATAATTTTTGATGGCATATTCCCTACGGTGCGCGTTCACGCTTAGCTTTGAAAAAGCGCGGGGTCGCACCGCTCCCTACTCCCTACTCCCTACTCCCTACTCCCTACTCCCTGTTCCCTATTCCCTTGACTAGATATATTAAGATACATGAATTGGTGGCTGATGCCAACATAATCAAATTGGTCACCGTCGGCTATAAAACCAAGGCGACTATAGAAACCTAGGGCATTAATTCTACTCAGTAGTCTTAAAGCATTGAAATTGTTTGCTTTGGCTTTTTCAATTAATGTTTCCATCAGTTTGGTGCCGATTCCTTGGTGACGAAATTCAGGTAATAGTGCAACGTAGGCAATACTGCCCAATCCGGGAGACAATTCTCTTAATCTTGCTGAACCAATTACCTGATTATTACAGACAGCAACGAGATGAAAAGCACTACTATCGTACTTGTCTTGTTCTGTTCCTTTTTCCATGCCCATAGGCTCTCTGAGCACAAGCCACCGCTGGTGGTACATATCCTCTAACTCTTGTTTAGTTTTAACAGGACGTACTTCAATTGTCGTCATCATGCTTAACCATATTTAGAATGTAGAATGTAGAATGTAGAATGTAGAATGTAGAATTGAGAATGTAGAATTGAGAATGTAGAATTGAGAATTGAGAATTGAGAATTGAGAATTGAGAATGTAGAATTGAGAATTGAGAATTGAGAATTGAGAATGTAGAATTGAGAATTGAGAATTGAGAATTGAGAATGTAGAATTGAGAATGTAGAATTGAGAATGTAGAATTGAGAATTGAGAATTGAGAATTGAGAATTGTAAGCTATCAGCTATCAGCTATCAGCTTTCAGCTTTCAATTAAGAATTAATAATTGTCATAATATGCGCTACGGGCAGGCTACGCCAACAGCTATCAGCTTTGAATTAATTCTAAATTCTACATTTTAAATTATAAATTATTAATTCTACATTTTAAATTATAAATTATTAATTCTGCATTCTAAATTATAAATTCTACATTCTACATCACCTCATAACTTGCGGATTATTGCTAATCCAGCTGTCGATATCTTTTAACACCTGATCGGGAATTTCCCAAGGAAACAAGTGAGCAGTATTGTCATAGCATTGCCATTGGCTATCTTTAAGATGTTTAGCGGTTTCTCGACTTGATGCTGCGGTAATATGGCGATCAGCAGCTCCTGCTAAGACCAGGGAGGGACATTCAATCTGGTTTAAGTCTGGCAAACGGTTATACCCAGCCCTAATGGCAGTGTTGAGTGCTTGTGTAGCGGCTTGGGAGGTCTGTAAATAGGCTGATATGGCGTGGTTGGCAATATACTGGTAGGCGCTGGTAGTGTGTTGTTGGATCAGGTACCGAAAAAGCGATCGCTTACCAAATGTGTCAATATTCCACTGCCATCCTGGTTGTAACCAATTTAAGGCAGAAGCGATCCCGGTATAGAGATTATCCTGCCAACTAATGGGGGGATGATTACCCCAGGGTCGAGCGGCTGTGGCGATTAAAATTAAACCTGTGACTCTCTGAGGTAGCGTCAGAGCAAGCTCCATGGCTAAAATTCCCCCTAAAGACCAACCTAGTATCAAACAGCGGTCAATGTGGTAGTAGTCGAGCAGGGATTCCAAGTCAATCAAGTGGTCGGTCATCTGAAAATCCCGATCAGCTGGACTTCTACCATATCCTCGCAAATCAGGGCTGATAGTCCAGAACCTCTGGGATAGATGTTGGGTAAAAACCGAAACGCACTGACTTGAGCCGGGATGACCGTGAAGGCAGAGAATTGGGAATCCTGACCCCTGGAGGTCAGTGTTGAGATATACTGCTGCTTGGTAGTTTTTTTTAATCCCATTCATGTTAATTGTTAATTGTTAGTTGTGTAAGCATTCAGCCGTGAGCTTTTAGCTCACGCTACGCGAACAGCCGTCAGCCGTCAGCTTATTTTATTCAATAGCACCTCAAGGAGGTTACGCTATGGGCAGAAACTTTGTAAGCATTCAGCTGATAGCTGTTCGCGTAGCGTGCGCGTAGCGAATTAGCTGTTCGCGTAGCGTGCGCATTAGCTGATAGCTGATAGCTGATAGCTGATAGCTGATAACTGAAATGGTATGATCTCTTTTACTTATAATCGCACTGTTCGCTTTTCAGATATGGATGCGGCTGGTGTAGTCTATTTTGCTAATGTTTTATCTATCTGCCATGAAGCCTATGAAGCCTCTCTAGATGCATCGGGCATTAATCTCAAGTCCTTTTTCACTAAGGCAGCTGTGGCAATTCCGATTGTTCATGCCAGTGTAGATTTTTTAGCTCCTATGTTTTGTGGGGATCCACTGCTAATTCATGTGATGCCTGAGCAGTTGAGTGAAAGTAAGTTTGAGATTGCTTATCAGGTTATTGCTTCGTCATCGCAACAGTTACTGGCCAAGGCAATTACGAAGCACGTTTGTATTGATGCGATGACTAGAACTAAAATTCCCTTACCTGAGGAAATCGTGCAATGGCTAGAGCGCTTATGAGGATATTTTTAAGCATATAAACTAAAACGGATTTCAATGGGTTTTAGGAAGGCAAAATGTTACTGGAATATATCTTGTATATTTGATTGAAATAATATAGAATATAGAGTTGAAATGCACATTTTTTTAACCACTTTTGTCAGGCCGTCAGGGACAAAATCCTAGTCTACTAGATTCAACATTTCGGTTCTTCAGTACCTGCTATGCTAAATTTAAAGTTGAAAAACTCAGAAAGCTTACTTTACAAAGGTTATAAGGCTATTTAACTAACATAATTTTCTGAATATGGTCTTTTTTCACTGCTCCCTGCTCCCTGCTCCCTGCTCCCTTCGTCAAAGTGTTAATTTAGCATAACAAGTACGGAATATCCAAAATTTATACCTTTATTTACTAAAAATAAATGACTCAAACTGTCCCCTCTCCTACCGAGGAAAATCTGAATTTAGGCGTTCTGGCTAAAGAAGCTGGAATAGCTCTGGTCATACAATTTGCAGGTGTTGCTGTCACTTATTTGGTGCAGGTATGCCTAGCCCGATGGATGGGCAAAACTGACTATGGCATTTATCAATATGTCATTTCCTGGTCTATACTCTTAGCAATTCCCGCAGGATTCGGTTTACCCCGTACAGTTTTGCGCTTTGTCTCGGAGTACCGAGTTAAACAAGAATGGGGACTATTGTGGGGGATTTTGCGCAGTAGCTGGCTAATTAGTATATTGAATAGTATATTGGTTAGCTTCCTAGCTGCAGGTGTAATTTTACTACTGAATTATTACCACCACTTTACTTATGCCACTCCTTTATTAATTGGTATTGGTCTAGTGCCACTACAATCCTTGATAAATTTACAATTGGCAACAGCTAGAGCTGCCAAGGATATTACTTTAGCATACGCACCATCAAAAATTATTCGGCCTGTGTTGCTACTGTGTGGTGGATTTGTGGTCTTCGAGAAAAGTCACTCCCTAACAGGAATTTCAGCTCTAGAAATCGCTGAGATTGCCTTCCTAGTGACAATTTTGTTGCAGTTGGGATTTTTATTACCTAAATTAAAGAAAGAATTTGAAGCCAGCCAACCAGTATATGCCATTCGAGAGTGGTTGGGTGTAAGTTTCATTTTGTTATTACAATTTAGTTTTTTCATGATTATCAGTCAAACTGACAAAATCATGGTCGGTTCGATATTGGGTCCTGAGCAAGCAGGGATGTACGCTGCGGCAGTGAAAACGGCTAAATGGGTCTCTTTTGTGCTGACAATTATTAATATGGTAGCCGCTCCCAGTTTCACGACCCTGTACGCTAAAGGCGATCTGGAGGGTCTGCAAAAGGTGGTTTCCACAGTTGCTATGTGGATTTTCTGGCCTTCTGTGGCTATGTCCTTATTTCTAATGGTCTTCAGTCAACCCGTTTTAGGAATATTTGGCTCGGATTTTATGGCAGCAAGTTGGCAACTTAAAATTTTGGTTTTGGGCAATTTGGTAAGCGCTGGGTGCGGTTCTGTCGGCTACTTGATGGTGATGACGGGTCATCAAAAAAAATCTGTAAAGGTTTTTGGTTGTGCTGCTGTTTTAAATATCGTGTTAAATGCGATCGCGATTCCTCGGTTTGGTGCAGTGGGTGCAGCTATAGCCACAGCTTTAACTTTAGTCCTGTGGAATATTTGGCTGAGTTTTTTAGTAGTGAAACATGTAGGAGTGAGTCCCCTGGTTTTCAGAGGACTTTTTGAATGGGGTTCCTCAAAATCCGAGATAGGGACGTAACTCTTGGGCTAAGGCTTCACTCCGGATAATGGAGAAATGGTCGCCAGTAATTTTGTGTATCTTGATGCCACCTGTAGTCAGAGAACTCCAATTTTGGATTTGTTTTTGGGTTAATTGTGCCGATTTTCTATCGGTGTAAAAAAGGGTACTCTGACCTGAGTAAGGTTGGGGTACATAGCTATACTTGGCTTCGATATTTGCTTGTGCAACTGCAAATAGGTCGCGTATCTGCTCTAGTCCAATTTCTGGTGGCAAGATTTGAGCTTTGTTTGCCTCTTTAAGGATATAGTTTAATTGCTCGTCCAACTCCAGTTGCCGTAATTTATCCACTGAAACTGCCAGTTTCTTGTTAAACTGTTTTTCATCAAAACGACGACTTAGACTCCCGGCAAAGGCAGTTAACAGCATTGCTCGATCTGGTTTGGGCTTGTTGAGAATGGTAGGATTAATGCTGTCTATTAATGCTAACAGTGTTATTTCATGTCCTGAAGAGCGTAGCTGTTGGGCAATCTCAAAAGCAACGATACCACCGAAAGACCAACCACCGAGTTGGTATGGCCCTTGGGATTGAACGGTCTGTATTGCTTTAATATAAGTAGTAGCCATGTCCTCAATGCGAGTCAAGGGCTCCTGTTCTCCATTAAGCCCTACAGCTTGCAGACCATAGAAAGGTTGTTCCACACCTAACCGGCGAGCTAAAGCTGCATAACACAGAACATTACCTCCCCTGGGATGGATGCAGAAAAATGGTGGCAAAGAACCTGCTGGCTGAATTAGGACTAAAGGTGATAAAAGTTGAGTATTAGTAGCACCACTCAGTAAACTTGCTTGGTCTTTGATAGTGGGTTTGGCGAAGAGGGTTGCCAAGGGTAGATGAGTTCCCAACTGCTGTTCGATACGAGCCATTAAGCGCAAGGCTAACAGGGAATGACCGCCTAAGTCAAAGAAGTTGTCTTGGACTCCCACGGTCGGGATATTGAGAACTTCCGACCAAATTTGTACCAGTTGCAGTTCTGCGATCGTGCGAGGTTCTATTCCTCCTGCTTCTTGAGTAGAAACATTTGGTGCTGGTAATGCCCGTCGGTTCACCTTACCGCTGGGTGTTAACGGTAGGGACTCCAAGACCACAAAAGCTGCAGGAATCATGTAGTCGGGGAGTTGGGTTTGGATCAAGGAGCGCAATTGACTAATCACCGGTTGAGATTCGGTGGGGACTACATAGGCCACCAGCCGTTTATCCCCAGGAGTATCTTCTCGGGCAATCACTACTGCTTCTTTGACTTGAGAGTGTTGTGCCAGTGCTGCTTCTATTTCCCCCAGTTCAATCCGGTAACCCCTGAGCTTGACCTGGAAATCTTTGCGCCCGACAAATTCTAGGCTGCCATCCGGTCGCAAACGACCTAAATCTCCCGTGCGGTAAATGCGTTGGTTGCCCCCAACTG
>NZ_JAAHHE010000224.1:0-3340 GCF_010692525.1 Moorena sp. SIO3B2 | reverse complement strand
CCCAGTTCAATCCGGTAACCCCTGAGCTTGACCTGGAAATCTTTGCGCCCGACAAATTCTAGGCTGCCATCCGGTCGCAAACGACCTAAATCTCCCGTGCGGTAAATGCGTTGGTTGCCCCCAACTGGGTCAGCACAAAATGCCTTCTCGGTCAGCTGAGGCTTGCCCCAATAACCCAGGGCGATGTGGGCACTCCTAATCCCGATTTCTCCATAGAAATCCGTGAGCTGGCCGTTGTGGTCAAGTAAGAGAATTTCGGTTTCACAGAGGGGATAACCCACCGGAACCGTATTCACTACCTCTGTTTGTCCATTGATAAAATTTTGTAAGGTAAAGGTCGCTTCTGTGGAGCCGAGACCATTGACCAAGGTACAATCAATACCAAAGTGCTTTTGGTATTGCGCCACATCTTGGGGTTTGACCTCCTCTCCTCCCAAGACAATTACACGAATCTGAGGCAATTTTTCCTCTGGGCTGAGATGGCTCATCAAGTGTCGGTAGACAGTGGGGGTGGAGTGATAAATGGTAATCCCCTCCTGGGTGAGATATTCCGGCACAGGGGCAAGACCTTCCGACTTGAGGTCAAAGGGGTAGAGGGTAGCACCATTTAACAAAGCCCCAAACATGTCCACAATCGCCGCATCAAAGCACAGGGATGAGAACAGAGTTAACTTATCGCCATTAGCTATTTTGAGATTATTGGTGTAATTCCTGATGTAATGCAGCACATTGCGATGATTTTGGATCACCCCTTTGGGAACTCCGGTAGAACCCGATGTGTAGAGAATGTATGCTAGTTGGTCTGGGGCAATTTCTGGTGGACTGTGTTCCTCAGAACCACCTACATCTTTGTGATCAATCTCATCTATATTGATCACGGTGATTTCCTGTTGGCTTAATTCCACTGCCAAAGACAGGTTCTGGTTGTTGGTCACCACCGCTGTCGCCCTAGAATCGGCCAAGATATAACCGAGTCTTTCTTTCGGATAGCTTGGGTCAACAGCCACATAGGTTTTGCCAGCTTTGAGTACTCCTAAAATGGCGGCAATGGCTGGGGCATCATGTTCCAATAACAGTGCAATGCGTTGTTCGTGATTACCACATTGGTTGAGTACGATCTCGGCGACTTGATTAGCCACCCGTTCTAGTTGTGAATAAGTCCATTGGTATTTCTTGGTTTTGATGGCAATATTCTGGGGATATTGCCTGACCTGTTCGGAAAATCTGTGTGGAATTGATTGTTCAATTTCTGGTTTGGTGAATTCCCTAAAGCCTTCCCTCGGAGCAATCTGCTCGATTAGATCAGGGTAATGTTTTTGTTGCTCCCTAAATAAAGTTAAACCCGAGAGTTTTTGTTGGGGATTAGTGACAATCTGCTCTAATAAATACTGATAGTGCTCTAGGAGTTGCTCCATTCTCAGGGAGCTAAATAGCTCAGCGTTGTACACTAATATCAGTTGGATCCCCTGATTCGTTTCCCGAACATAAACGGTTAAGTCAAACTTGGACTGAGGGTCTGAGAACAACCGGTTTTCTACAGTTAGACCTGGGAGTTCCAAAGGATTCCTGGGCACATTCACCATATCGAACCAAACCTGAAATATGGGATTACGGCTGAGATCTCGCTGAGGCTGTAACTCTTCGACGAGCTTCTCAAAGGGCATCTCTTGGTGCCCATAAGCTCCCAAAGTCACTTCCCGCACTCGTCCTAATAATTCCTCAAAGCTGGGATTCCCCCCCAAGTCCGTCCGCAACACTAAGGTATTGACAAAAAAGCCAATTAGACCTTCTAGTTCTGTACGGTGGCGATTGGCAATGGGAGTACCGACGATAATATCTGAGTGTCCCGAATAGCGCGATAGTAAGACCTTGAAGGCGGCCAGCAAGGTCATGTACAAGGTCACCCCTTCAAGTTGACTTAACTGCTTGAGGGATGAAGTCAGTTTTTGAGATAGTTTCAGGAATTTTTTCCCACCGGTGTAACGTTGAACCGGGGGACGGGGATAATCTAGGGGCAGTTCTAAAACCGGTAGCTCTCCTGATAACTGCTGTTTCCAGTAGTTGACCTGAGTTTCTAACACTTCCCCTTGCAACCACTGTCTCTGCCAAGCGGCATAGTCGGCATATTGAATCGGTAATTCGGCTAAGGGGGACGGTTGACCCGAACTTAAAGCTGTATAGATCACCGACAGTTCCTTGAGGAAAATTCCCCTCGACCAGCCATCAAAGGCGATATGATGCACGTTCAACAGCAGAATATGCTTCTGCTCGGACAGTTGCAACACACTTGCCCGTACTAAAGGGGTTTGTTCTAAATCAAACGGTTGCTTCCCTTCAGCTTCGGCCAACTGTTGCACTTGCTGGGATTGCTGTGGTTGTGATAATTCCCGTAAGTCGATTACCGGCAAACTCAGTTGACACTCAGGCTCGATCACTTGGAATTGCATGGTACCGACGGACTCAAACCGAGTCCGCAGCACTTGGTGACGATTAATGATTTCTGTGAGGGCTCCAGATAGGGCATCGATGTCGAGTTGGCCAGTCAGCTCCAACACAGCCAGCATATTGTAGGCAGACGAATCCCCTTCAAATAGTTGGTGCAGGAACCACAATCTCTGTTGGGCAAAACTTAAAGGCAACTGTTGCTGGCGAGATACCACAGTAATCGCTGGGGCGATCGGTATTTGCTCTTGGGTGTTGCGAATCCTGTTGATATGCTCAGTAAGTTGGGCTACTGTGGGAGCTTCAAAGATACTGCGTAGAGGGATTTCGACCGAGAAGGTTTCTCGCAACCTGGAAATGACTTGAGTCGCTAGCAGGGAATGTCCACCCAGCTCGAAGAAGTTGTCGTGGATGCCTACCGGTTTGATTCCTAAGACAGAACCATAGATATCCGCTAGCAATTCTTGGGATGGTGTCTGGGGTGCTACAAAAGAAGCTGATGCTGTCGGGTCTAGTTCGGGTGCTGGTAATGCCCGTCGGTTCACCTTGCCGTTGGGGGTTAACGGTAGGGATTCCAAGACCACAAAAGCTGCAGGCATCATGTAGTCGGGGAGTTGGGTTTTGAGCAAGGAGCGCAGCTGACTAATCACAGGTTGAGATGCGGTGGCCACTACATAGGCCACCAAGCGCTTATCCCCAGGACTGTCTTCTCGGGCAATCACTACTGCTTCTTTGACTTGAGAGTGTTGTGCCAGTGCTGCTTCTATTTCACCCAGTTCAATCCGGTAACCCCTGAGCTTGACCTGGAAATCTTTGCGCCCGACAAATTCTAGGCTGCCATCCGGTCGCAAACGACCTAAATCTCCCGTGCGGTAAATGCGTTGGTTGCCCCCAACTG
>NZ_JAAHHE010000223.1:0-10397 GCF_010692525.1 Moorena sp. SIO3B2 | reverse complement strand
GATTGCCCATCATCCCCAGCTTTACTGAGTCACCAGTTCATAACTTTCTGGGTCAGCTTTGAGAACAAACATATCCCCATATTGAACTACTTCCCCAGTGATGCGGATAGGGTCAGCTACCTTATCCAAAATCCGAGAGTTAACCGCCTGGTTTTGCCGATCTACTAGGAGCAGATAAAGATTATCCCCCTGCTGATTGTACACGAAGAACACCGGAGGAACACCACCACTGATGCAGCGAATAGCACAGGAGCGATGGGTTTTAGTTTGTCCTGGTTTCATCACCCCCGGGTAGCATTTACTGTCTACAATCTCTCCTAAGAGGGAGAACTCACCCAGAGATTTACCCGCATCCGGTTTCACTGCTCCCGAAGGAGCGTCAATTGCCTCTGCAGAGCGAGCTGCTATCACCGTAAGGTTGTTGCGATAAACTGGACTACCGGTTAGCTTGACCCACTTTCCCACTTGATCCAAGACGCTGGACTTGGGTGAGGTTTTTCCCGGACCCGTGAGCAAGTAGCGAGAGTAGGAGGCTTGGGAGGAGGTATCCCCTGGACGGGGTACCAGCAAGTGAGGAACAGGTTGTCCTAACAGCAACCCTTCAAACTCTTGAGCCTTATTGACCTTTCCAGAATTAAACTGGTCATGAATTAAGGGGAAGACAGCCCCTAGAATCAGAATCACCAGGGCTAGGACGGGAATCAATATTAACAGAAACCGTTTGATAGCGGTAGGCACCTTACCATAACCGATATAAAATTCATCGGTGTTTTGACCTTGGCTGTTGGTACTCACGTCTTTTCCTCCATGGCGATTACAGCAGGACTAACGCTGGTACCAGGAAGGTTCGGTATAGTTTTCACTAAAATGCGATCGCCCTCTAATTTAATATCAAACGTCGGGATTTTTTCCGTAAACGGTGGGGGGGAAGCACCATTTTCTGGCAGATACTGGTAGCCGTGCCATGGACAGGTGATGCAGCCATCCACAATTTTTCCCTCCCCTAGAGGGCCATTCTGATGCTGACAGACGTTGGAAACAGCAGAAATCTTACCGTCATACTTAAAAATTGCCACCCGCTCGCCCCCAAGAGTGACTATCTTAGCTCGCTTTTCCGGTATTTCTGCGATGCTGCCCGCATCCACAAATTCTTCGTTTCCTGTAACAAGGTCCTGATTGTCCCGCCCGAACTCCCGAATCGCTGCTGCCAAATGCACTCCCACAATCCACACTAGTCCAACACCAACAGCAAGGGTCAGAACTGGATGCGTGTTAGTTTGCAGTGCTCCGAGCAGGACATGACCTGTCAGTAGTCCGTAGGCAAGATAAACGCTCATATGTAAACCTTTCCAAACCGGAGCCGTTAGGTTAGCCAGCCAGAAATCGTGGCTAGTGGCTGCCATTAGGAACAAGATCACCAGGGGAACAAATCCCAAAACCTGGAAGGGAAAGCGAATAAAGGTAAGATAGTTAGTATTGCTCACAAACAGACTGACCAGAGGTTCGAGATTGCCGAAGTCGTGGTACCATTGCAGGCCAAGGCGGGTGTGCTGGAGAGCCAAGAAGAACATCGTAACCCCCATATGACGCCGATTGTAGAGGAGGGGATAGAATTTTGGACTCAGGCGAGTTAGCGGACCAATGGATAAGATCACATGCAACAGGATGAAAGCAGCTGAGCCAAAGGCGCGAATCCTGACTCCCCTGATGTCGATGTTGCTATCGAACCACTGGGTAACATTGATGAAAAGTACAATATAAAGGGCAACTAGGCTCAGAAGGATAGCATCGTAAATAAACTTCTGGCGGTTCCACAGAACAGCTTTATAGGCAACACTCATTTTTTTACTAAAGGTTAATTGCTATTGCTATTGCTCATTATTCATTAGTTATTAGTTATTATTAACTATCAGTAAACCTTCTTTTATTTACTAAGCACTAATAACGATAAAGTCTAGTCAGTTTGGCTGGCAATGGTAGAGCTGTAATCAGCTTTTGTTGCCCCTGGCTGTATATCAGCAAATGTCCCGCTTTGCCTCGCACACTGGGAGGAAGCAAAAATTGTTTACGAGATAACCCGGCCAGATTGCCTAGCAGTATTGAGCGGACGCTAATTTCTGTGGGGGCTTCCTTCGTAGCTTCCCAATACAGCAAGGGATCGGGAACTTGGAGCAAAGAAAGAGACTTAAGTTCCATCACCAGTTTGCCTTGGTAATTGACAAAGGTTTCAACATGAAACCGAAATGTTCCATCATCAAGTTTAGTTGAGCCAATTGCCTTTCTGGGTTGGGTTTGTGTCACGAACCCTGCCTGTGTAAATAAGTTATTGCTAGCTACATCAACTGGTTCGTAACTAGGACGCAGTAAAATCCCTGCCAAGAAGCACACTGGTAGGACAACTGCTAGTACCACAAAGGAATAAAAGTGAGTTTTACGGCGAGCGAGAATCATAGCATTTCCCTTTCAGGTCAGTCGTTTGGCCGAGATACGGTGAGCATTGCGTTCAGTCGGAAGAGTTTTGCCTCTCAACAGGCGAGTGGCAAACATCGGCCAGAAGGCAGTCACACCGGGAATGATCATAATGCGAAAGCCGATCGCCCATCCCTGGGCATTGGGATCCACCCGTTGCACGCCAAAGATGACGAAAGGAACCGCAAAAATCAAACCTGCGACCAGGTAGACGCGGAACAGTTTTATGATCCACTCGACCATAGCAATGGTGAGGCTTTCCATGTTTCTACTCTTGAGGAGTTATGGATATGATTCAGTTTATACCAAGCTATGATAATGGGTATCTGTTTCTTCTTTAAGATTAGGTAATACCGGAGAATCTGTCTGCCTGAAAAAATCGTATGTTTGTGACACTCCCACCTGGGAAGCCTCTCAAGGCTAGGTTTGTTGAGATAAAGGGCGCTGACTATACCAAGAAGCAAGTCCCGAAAAAATCAGGCAAAAGCAAGCCAAAAGGCAATGTTGATGATTAAGAAAAAATGAGCTAGCAGCAAAACCCAACCCCCAAACCGAGTAGCTAATCAAAAGCTGACTGCATGTAGTGTTGTAGCATCAGCTTATATCCTGCCACCAATACCGGTTGAGCTAGTTCAACTATCGGAAATTCGATCTCTTGATCTGCGGTTGTAGAGTGTAAAGGTTGGTTCAGGCACTGGCAACGGACAAGAGCAACATCAAATCGGCACGGTAAATCAGCTAAATCTGGATGTTCTGACAGAAATAACTCAGCTGTAAGCCGGAGTTTAGCTTGCTTTTGTGGTGTAATTGCTAGCATACCATCGGCATCCCAATTCCCTCGACTGCGAGTTTTAACCTCGACAAAAGCCAATGCCACCGGGTTTCCTTTGGCAATTAGGTCAATCTCTCCCCATCGACAGCGCCAGCTATGGTTTAGGATGATCCAGCCTTGGCTTTGTAACCACCTAGCGACTAACTTCTCTCCCAGTTGCCCAACCTTAGCCATCGTATCATTGTAAAGTCAATTATATCACTGGTATCTTGATTATGATACTTGTAATCGTCATCAACATTATGCTCTCCCTCTTGTGTCTATACATTGCTTGCCAAGTTTGGCGATTGGGACAGTGGCTTTCATCTATCGCTAATCAGTTGGAAAGGGTTGAAGGCCGTATCTCTAAAACGTTACATAGTGCTCCCAAGGCAATTGTTCTTGGGCAAGTAGGTATTCATGGTTTAAGAGAGGAGTATCAACAATTACAGGTTAAGCTACACACACTCAAGCAAATTTTTCTACTGTTGGGTATGCTTCAAAAATTTGGAGGATTTAGGTGGCGCTTTAGTAATAAACCGATGAGCAAGAACAGCTTACTTCCTCAAAAGCGATCGCACTAGTATAGCACTACGCATTCAGATGTTTGACATTCCCAAACTACGAAACGTAAGTAATCGCTGACTTCTGACTTCTGACTTCTGACTTCTGACTTCTGACTTCTGACTTCTGACTTCTGACTTCTGACTTCTGACTTCTGACTTCTGACGCTAAGCGTAGCGCTATATCAGGTAGTGACTAGTATCGGGTTGTAGTATTCCCAGCATAGCCGTCACCAACCCTAAGCGGCAACTGAGATCACCCTCACCGTAGCTCCCGTGATCAACCCACACTCAAGCGCCTACTAACTACTGATTAATTATCAAGCTACTTGTAGGATAATTAATCAAAACCATTTAGTATAAAAGTTTTATCCATCCCATTTATCTAAAATTGTTGGAGGAACACAAATCAAAAGATGTCAAAAAAAAGTGCTGGAACATTTATCGGTGGCATGCTATTGGGTAGTGCCGTAGGAACAGTGGTAGGGTTACTAATTGCCCCCCGTACTGGTCGCGATACGCGCAAGCTATTGAAAAAATCAGCAGATGCCTTACCCGAATTAGCCGAAGATCTTTCTAGCAGTGTGCAACTACAGGCAGATCGCCTTTCCGATTCCACACTGCGTAACTGGGATGATACCCTAGCTCGACTAAAGGTAGCGATCGCAGCAGGTCTTGAAGCTTCTGTCCCTGAAAAAGGTTCTGTCCCTGAAAGCGTAGAGCCTCAAAAGTCCGAGTCGGCAGTTGCCGCAGAGTCCAACTCGTCCGCTAATCAACATTAGCTTTAGGCATCCCGGACGGGGGGTAAGAAGGTTTAGTGCTTTTTTTTGGTGTTACCGATTGACCCAATCTCATGGGTTTTTTCTTACGTGCCCTTCTTCCGCTTCTTCCCCCTCTTCCCCTTCTCCATAAATTATCCCCCTACAAGTGCAAAGTCCTGTTTTTGTGTCGGTTAGCCGACTCACGAATATCGGAAATGGAAAAATTTATCCTATGGTGCAAGTATTAGCCAATAATATTACTAAACGTTGTCAAATACGTTGTCAAATGTCAAGAAAACTGATAGCATACAATTGGTTAAAGTTTGGGCGAGCTTAATGGTGTTTTCTCAAGGGTGTTTTTTCAAGACTCCAAGCTTGCTATTGAATTAAGTTGACTTAAGCTTAATTACTGCAGGCGAGGGCTTGATCAAAAAAGTCGTAAACTCCGATTTTCCATTGCCAGTTACTGAATCATAGCACAGGTTAACCTGTATAATAAATCAACGGTCATCACCCCTCTCCCCCATAGACGGGGCTTCCCAACATCCTAGGATTTTTTGTGATTGATCCTCTATTTTGGCTCGGGCTGTCCTTTCTGCTCGTAGCAGTTAGTTTAACCGCTGTTTTGGTAACGTTATTGCCTGCTGTACAAGAGTTAGCGCGGGCAGCTCGTAGTGTGGAAAAATTAGCTGATACCCTAAATCGGGAATTACCACCGACCCTAGAAGCCATTCGGCTCACAGGCTTAGAAATCAGCGACTTGACGGATGATCTTAATCAAGGAGTCCAAAGTGCTGGTCACGTGGTTCAACAGGTTGATCACAGTATTAGCAGTGCTAAAAACCAAGCCCAAAAAGTCAAAGAGAATACTCGTAATGTGGTTAAGGGTGTCAAAGCTGCCTGGAAAACTTGGAGGGGTACCTCACCAAAATCTTCTAGGTCAATCGATTCCCTACCATCATCTCACAGAAAAGCTCTAGAAATTCCTGAGACTGATCAACGCTCATCAGACGTTAATCAGCCAAGGCTCGGAGATAGTAACTATAACCATAAAGAGGTCAATCACGGGACTCGTGAAACCTCTGGTAACGAAATCCATGATAATTCTATCGATGATAATTCTTTTTAGCGAAGGCAATACCAAGACTCGAACCTGAAGACTATACAGAATAAATAAAGAATAAATGTAATGGCACCCTTTAGTTTATAAATTAAAGGGTGCCATTATACCGTTTTTGTTAATGGATGAGAAATCTAGTTAGTCAGTAATTGAGAACTGGTAAACACCAGCAGATAAAAGTATAGCAATCCTATTCAAACAGGCAGAAAAATCAGTCCGACTCTCGGTAGATGCTTCCCCATCTTCCCTAACTTCGGTCATCTTGCCAATCTTACAACTGGTCAGATTAGGAAAGAAATTCAAGTCTACTGCTGACATCACTCACAGATACATCGTGTAATACTGCAATCAAATCATTCTTAAAATATAAAGCTGTGCTACCGGGTAACCCATTATCAGCGTCAACCAAATCATATTGATCCGCTACACCATAGAGCTGAATGATGTCTTTAGATTCTAAGTCATAAATCTCTGCATAATCATTGTCGCCCTTACCCTGGTAGAAAGCGCGATGATCATCTCCTAGGATAAAAGTATCTGACCAAGCTCCACCAACAAGAACATCAATTTCACCATTACCTCGGGAACCATTTCCAACTCCATTGAGGGTGTCATTACCGGAACCTCCAATCAAATAGTCGTTACCAGAGCCACCCTTAAGGAAGTCATGGTGCTGCCCACCGTCGAGGAGGTCATCACCCGAACCTCCGATCAAATAGTCGTTGCCAGAGCCACCCTCAAGACTATCATGGTCCCGGCCACCGTCGAGGAGGTCATCACCCGAACCTCCGATCAAATAGTTATTCCCAGAGCTACCTTTTAAGGTATCATGGTCACTCCCGCCATCAAGGGTGTCATCACCCGAAGCCCCGATCAAAGAGTCGTTACCAGAGCCACCCTCAAGGCTGTCATTTCCATCGTCTCCTCTAAGGTAGTCATTGCCAGAGCCACCTTTGAGGGTGTCACCTCCCTTACCTCCTCTGAGACTATCATCTTCTGTCCCAGCCTCGATCAGGTCATCACCCGAACCTCCGCTTAGATTGTCCTCACCTGAACTACCTTCTAGGGTATCGTTGCCTACATCTCCCATGATCCTATCATTGCCAACACCCCCAGAAAGGGAGTCATCTCCCTGACCACCTCCGAGAGTGTCATGACCCGAGCCACCATGGAGAGTGTCATTGCCCCAAGTGCCCCTGAGAAAGTCGTTACCGAAACCTCCCACAAGACTGTCATCCCCAGAACCTCCTGAAAGAGTGTCATGACCCGAGCCACCAATTAGTGTGTCATTATTGCGATTACCCCAAAGCCTATCATCACCATGACCGCCTTCAAGGCGGTTATCGTAACGGTCTCCCCTAATCGATTTGCTTTCCCAATTCTGGTTAAGGACTTCAATCGTGAAAATTTCCTCGTAGCTTTTACCTCCGGAATCCGTGGTGCGGATTTTGATCGGGTGACTAGAGTTGACATCAAAGTCTAAGAGAGTGCCATCTTTGACTTTTAGTTGATCGTCAACAATTTTAAAGCGACCCTGAGCATCATCTAATAATTTATAAGTATGGCTATCTCCCCAATCAACATCCTTAGTAGTCAGCCTAGCAATGGTCGTGCCATTTTCACTCAATTCCTTGACACTGTTCCCAGAAAGGGTGATATCCGTTGGAGCACTATTCTGGTTTTCGAGGACTTCGATACTGAAAGTTTCCTCGTAGCTTTTACCCCCGGAATCCGTGGTGCGGATTTTGATCGAGTGACTAGAGTTGTCATCAAAGTCTATGAGGTGGCCATTTTTGACTTTTAGTCGATTGCCATCAATTTTAAAGCGACCTTGAGCATCATCTAATAATTTATAAGTATGGCTATCTCCCCAATCAACATCCTTAGTAGTCAGCCTAGCAATAGTAGTGCCATTTTTACTGAATTCTTTGACACTCCTGCCATCAAGGCTGATATCTGTCGGAGCAAAATTCTGGTTAAGGACCTCAATGGTGAAAATTTCCTCGTAGCTTTTACCTCCGGAGTCGGTGGTGCGGATTTTGATCGAGTGACTAGAGTTGTCATCAAAGTCTATGAGGTGGCCATTTTTGACTTTTAGTCGATTGCCATCAATTTTAAAGCGACCTTGAGCATCATCTAATAATTTATAAGTATGGCTATCTCCCCAATCAACATCCTTAGTAGTCAGCTTAGCAATGGTAGTCCCATTTTTACTGAATTCTTTGACACTGTTGCCATCAAGGGTGATATTCGTCGGAGCAGTGTTGGTAGTTTGAGGCTCCTCTTGAACATACTGAACGTCGCTAATATTTGTTATTGTGTCCGGAATAATAATCTCTTCCCATACAGGTGCTTGACTCTCCTCCTCGAAGATAATCTTAAGGAGATCGCTTTCAGAGACTGTATGGTAGTCTTTGAGGGTAATCGAACTATCCGAGCCTAGACCAAGAATCAGGTCATCACCGCTTTGGGTTTGGGTCACACTAGAGAAAGCATAATTGGAAAGATCTAAAGTATCTAGATAGTTCCAACCTTTAATAAGATCATCACCCGTGGAAATTTCAAGTTCATAACCGCTAAAGATATTGGCCGCACTATTGGCAATGATGTAATCGTTACTGTTGGAGTTGATCAGATTTTCAAAAACTGTACCGAATGCGATCGCAGTCCCAAATTCAGACGTAACGTATTCTCTTCCGCTGTCATCGCTCCTAGCTTTATAAGAGCTATCATTGTAAGCTTCTTGGGTGGTCAGAATACCCCCCTCATTCATATCAAAGTGGTAACCTTTCTCCACAAAAGTCAGGTTTGAAAAGTCTAAGGTATTTACACCACCACTATCCCAGAGGGTTTGCTTAATCTCTTCGATCGGTTTGGTTTTACCATAATACTCACTACCATCTGTGTAGTAATTAACGCTGTCAAAGGAGTAAGTAGTATCCCCGTGGTTATACTCCCTAGCTCCATAGATAGACTGTAATGCTTGAATGTCGTAAATCATTGGGGTAATCGCTGATTTCCCAGCAAAGTTATACGACATTACTGTGTTGGTGGTATTGTCCTCGTTAAAGGGCAAAAATGGACCGTGATCATTATCCTCGTATGGATTCGGATGTTTTAACCCCAGACTATGTCCTATCTCGTGAATCACGGTCATGTAGCCATGATTCCCTGGATCGTCAGCAAATCCGTTATTACCTGTGGTGTCGTAAGCTTGGTTCAAATGCACATCCCCGGCCACATCCGACCAATTGCCAACATTGGTATTAAATCCCTCAGGCAAATAGGTATAGGCATAGCCCGGACCATCAGATACCATGTAGCGCAATAGACCATAGTCTGTTGCTGTATCTGCTACCTCATGGAAATCAACAGCAATGTATCTTTCCAGAGTTTCGAGGATGCTTCTGATATTGTCTTTGGTTTTTTCTGATATCTCTGAAACCCCCGTTTCAGGTCCGTAATAAGAACCACTATTGGCATTGTTATAGAAGCTGTAGGTGATAGTATTAGTGTCCCAATGGTGATGATCCAGAAGTGAATCAGCTGAGGAAAATGTGTTAGACATTGCTTTTAGTTAACTCTTACTGCTTGACAAAGCCTAGTTACGGTAAATGATTTGGCGCTCAGGGAAGTTCCTGATTGTTGATGGTTCATGTTTAATGGCTTATTGCCAGTTGCCATGAATCGTAGCTATAACCCCATTCTATAACTATTAAAAACCACTGAATCTCCTAGGATATTTATGTGAAAAACAATAAATCTTAGATAGTTTTTAGACTTAAATTAATCATGAATTATATATGTTTAAAGTCAAGTTTAATATGTGTATACTTTTGGTTTGTCTTTGGTTTTTTTACGGCTTATATGCCAAAAATAACCAAAACGTAAATCCGGACAATAATCAGTAATTAAATAAATTAAATTTAAATAAATTCAGTTAGCATTTTTAAGTATGAAATATGAATTTTTATTGAATTTTTTGATTATCAATTAAGCCACATTAACATCAGATAGCGTTTTTATTTTAGTTGTGAACATACTACCTTAGGTAATATACAAAATAGAAAAGGCAAAACGCAATAGGGGAAACAGCTCCAGCGTTTTATTGTCCACTAAAGACCTCCTAGGTTTACATCTCATTTATAAACCCTATAAATAAAGCCTAGGAATAGGGATAAACTCTCAAAATTTTCCAGTTTACGTCGAACTCCAATCCTAGTTATGTGAAGTTAGTATAAAGTTATAACAAATAGATAGAGGCTAAAATCAGTAGTTTTTCTAGGTCACCGTTTATTGGTAAGCATTCAGCATTCAGCTTAAGCTTTTTTTTGTAGGTGATGTCGCCATGATGCCCTTTTGTTCGGTTCGTTCTGTTGCCAGCATCATGAATGGCTGATAGCTGGCAACCATAGCATGGGCTTAGTTGCGTAGGGTGCGTAGGGTGTGTTATATCATGTCAGGATAATTACCCTTAATAAAAATTTCCCCCATCTCCCCATATTCCCCTCCTGGGAGGTTCCCATCTCCCCATCTCCCCACACTTCCCGCGCCCGGGCCCCAAAATTGATGGGTATTCAACCAGACTTGATATTAGGGGCGGGCTTGCCCTCATCTTCAACCTCGTAGCCAGTGTTGCGACAGCCCGCCCCGTAACCCACCACCCAAGGGCG
>NZ_JAAHHE010000222.1:0-10428 GCF_010692525.1 Moorena sp. SIO3B2 | reverse complement strand
TACCGTAACTTAGCAAAAGTTCTAACTCAAACCAATCAACCAGAAGCAGCAGCAGATTATTGGTATCAAGCCCTGACATTGGAACCGAATACGGTATCGGCTGAAGAACACTTGAATTTGGGTAATACCTTAACCGCCCAAGGGAAATTAACCCAAGGGATAGCTTGTTATCGTCAGGCAATTCAATTGAAACCTAATTTGTCTGAAGCTTACCATCGACTAGGGGATTTGCTAAAAAAACAAGGACAAGGACAAGAGCAAGAGCTGCTAACCCTTTATCAGCAAGCAGTTCAAAACAATCCCCAAGATGCTAAAGCTTACTTCTATTTAGGAAACCTGTTCACAGAGGAAGAAGCATGGGAGCAAGCTGACCCTTGTTATCTCAAAGCCACTCAACTGCAACCGAATCTTGCACAAGCCCATCATAATTTAGCAGATACCTTAGTTAAGCAGCAACGGTGGGAAGAAGCAGTAACAGCTTACCGTCGAGCCATTGAGATACAGCCAGAATTTTCCTGGTCTTATAACAACATGGGCGATGCCTTGCTTAAATTGGAACGGTGGCAAGACGCAGCCGATGTGTTCCGAAAAGCCATTGAACTCAAGCCAGATTTCCCCTGGTCTTATCAAAATTTAGGTGATGCTCTACAAGCATTGGAGCAATGGGATGAAGCAATTATTGCCTATCGCCATGGGATTGAGGTGAAATCCGATTGGCCTTGGTCTTACTATAACTTGGGACAAGCCTTAGCAAAAACTGGACAGTGGCTTGATGCGATCGCATGTTATCAAAAAGCTATCGAACTTGACCCGAATTTTGCTAAAGCCTACAGTCATCTCGGTGAAGCCTTAGCCAGAATTGGCGAGTGGGATGAAGCCATTATCTCTTACGAACAAGCCATTGATATTGACCCCAGTCTTCATGTTTCCGTATACCAGAATTTAGGGGAAGCCTTAGAACGAAAAGGATATAGTAATTCAGAATATAGTAATTCAGAGCTTAATAATTTAGAACTTAGGACAAAAGACGATAGCTCTAGGTTGCTCTTTGAACCAATCAATTCAGAGCTTAGGACAAAAGACGATAGCTCTGAGTGGCCTCACGTTTTCCTTCAACCCTTTCATCCCCCCCAAACTCTCCCCGATGGCAGCCCCTGGCCAAAGATATCGATTGTTACCCCTTCGATGAATCAAGGTGAGTTTATCGAAGAAACTATTCTATCAGTGATTCATCAGCACTATCCCAATGTTGAACATATCCTAATTGATGGGGGCTCTACTGATGAAACCATCACCATTGTTAATCAATACCTAGAGCACCTTACCTATGTGGTTAGTGAACCGGATAGTGGCCAAAGTGAAGCCTTGAACAAAGGATTTGCGATCGCATCTGGGGAAATCTTGACGTGGCTTAATAGTGATGACCGATTAGCCCCAGGAGCATTATATAGGGTAGCCCTAGCATTTTATACCAGTGGTGCTGATGTGGTAGCCGGTGTCTGTCAACTGTTTAAGGATGGCATAGCCCTAGAACAACACTTGACATCCTGTGCTAATGGACTGATGTCCCTTGAAGAAATCTTAGATGTAGAAAGGAATTGGCTAACAGGGAAATTCTTCTATCAGCCAGAAGTTATGTTTACCCGCACCATTTGGGAAAAGTGTGGGGCATCAGTAGATGAAGCCCTCTTCTACAGTATGGATTACGAGTTGTGGGCGCGATTTGCGGCTATTGGAGCCACCTTGCAGGTAATTGGTTATCCCGTAGCTCAATACCGTATCCATGAAAACCAAAAGACTAGCACTAAAGATAAGTATGAGCCGGAATTACTATCGGTATCAGAGGCACTGCGGACTAAATTCAACTGTCCTAAGTCTAAGGCGACAGAAGAGCCTGGGCAACGCCACAGCCTCCGCATTGTGTGCTTCAACGATACCGGATTTCTCGGAGGGGCTGGGATTGCTCACCAACGCATTGCCCAATCCTTAGCCTTAGCAGGACATCAAGTAATTCCCGTTGCTGGCACATTAGACTGGTCATTAACTCCCGTAGACTGCACAGGGTCAGAGGTTTATCAATTAATTGCTAGTGTCAATCCGGATTTAGTCGTAGTGGGCAATATCCATAATATGACCAATCCCTTGGAGATTTTGGAAATACTTACCAGTAATTTCCCCACCATCTTTGTGATGCACGACCAGTGGTTACTTACTGGACGCTGTGCTTATGTAGGGGATTGTGAGAATTATACCACCCTATGTGATCACGAATGTCCCACTAGCCATGAATACCCGAGCTTAGCATCAGAGAAAATAGCCGATGCTTTTCGTAAAAAACACCGGCTTTTAGGGAGCTATAAAACTTTGTTAGTGCTAGGGGATAGTCACTGGACGACTAATTGGGCTCGTTATGCCTTTGACTATCACCACCCTCGAAGGAATTTCCAAGAATGCGAAAGCAAATTTCAGAGCATTTACTATGGCATCGATTTAGATATCTTTCGGCCCTTAGACCAGGCAGAATGTCGGAGCCAGCTAAATTTACCTCACGATAAATTTATTATACTCACTGGTAGTCAATCTGTAAAGGATCAGCGCAAAGGATTTAAGTATCTACTCAAAGCCCTAGACATTGCCAATCTCGATGATATCCTACTGGTTAGTTTTGGTCATGGCTCTGCGATCGCAGAAAACCTTGATATTTGGAGTACAGGATATATCGAGAACCCCTCTATTCTAGCATGTTACTACAGCGCTGCGGATGTATTTATTGGGCCATCCCTTCAAGAAGCATTTGGTCAAACCTTTATAGAAGCCGCAGCCTGTGGCACACCAGCCATTGGCTATGGAGTAGGTGGTGTCAAAGAAGCCATCTTGAATCGAGTCTCAGGACGAGTAGTGACCCAAAAAACCCCAGAAGCCTTAGCTAAGGTAATCAAAGAATTATACTATGACCCCCACAAATTAGACCTGTTGGGGAAAACCGCAGCTATTTATATAGCCAACCACTTCTCCTTACAGTCGAGCTATCACAGTTTTATGGTGGCCTTAGACCAAAGCGGTTGGGTCGATCAGCTCCAAATTCCGAGGGCAAGTAAATTTTTAGTAGACTCTCCCAAACTTACTCAACCCCTAGCCATTAAAAGCGGCATTCCCAAAAACAACAGTAGTATTATCTCTGGGGTTGGTATTCAAGGTTATACCCGTCAGGGTTTTGGAGCATTAGAACCACCCTTGCCAGAAATTGGTCTTTTTCGTCCCAGCCAGTGGTTACTTTGGCCAGAGGGAGAGTTTGCCATCATTGCCGATAATCCCAGGAAAGGTCAGCTAGTCATTGCCTGCCGTAACGTCTCCCAGGGTCAGTTCCTTGAAGTTTGGCAACAGGGTAAGTTAGGATTGCGGGTGGCAGTGCATCACTCTGGGATCGATCAAGTTAATGTATTTACCCTACCGATTTCGTTACTTGAAGGCTTCAATTTATTTTCCCTGAAGACCGAGACCTATCATGTTGATCAGTCCAATCGTCATTTAGGGGTACTGATTGAGAGAATTACCTTTACAGAGCAACTCGATTGGGAACCGTTGCGGGAACACAATGAATTATCTATCCTTATGGATGACCATCTCAATGGGATCGGTTGGTTATCACCTGAAACATTAAATGGCACACCAGTTCGCTGGATGGAGAAAGTAGGTAGTGTGATTATTGACGGTATTAATACTATCAAGCCGCTTCAAGTGCGAGTTTCAGGAATGATGGCGATTGAGAAACGGTTTATTAGGGATATGGTAGTTAAGATAAATGGCAACGCTATTGATGGAGAGGTTCAGGAACAATCCGATAAATCTTGGGTGTTTGAAGGAATTATTCCCTCTGGCCGCCTAACCTTAAACGCTCCATTTGTGCTATCGATTGAATCACCAGGGGTGGGTCAGTTATCATCCATTGATTCGAGATTAGCTAGCCTATTAGTGAAATCAGTTACGATTGGAGCAGCTGAAGGTTAATGGTAAGCATTCAGCCGTCAGCCGTGAGCTTTTAGCTCACGCTGCGCGAACAGCCGTCAGCCATTCCCGTAGCGTGGCCAAGGCTAACGCTACCGGAATGGCTTATATTATTCAAAAGCACAATTAGTGTGCGCTATGGGCATAACCCGTAGCCTAGCCACAAGTTTTTGGCTGATAGCTGATAGCTGATAGCTGAATGCTTACGGTTAATGGGATATTCTTCAGTACCTAGTATAATAAGTTAAATCTTGACATAGGGAGTAGGGAGTAGGGAGTAGGGAGAAGAGTTTAAAGAGGTTTAATGGAAAAAATTATATATACACGAGACAATCAGAAAGTTTCTCTTGAGGTACCTCCCCCTGGTGATATTCCTAGTTTCTTCGTGTTCGCGCTCCACAAATCAGGGAGTGTGATGCAGGACAAAATTATTGAAGATATCGGTTTTACCTTAACTATACCACTGATTAGTGTTGCCAAGACTTCCTTTAATCAAGGGGTAGAAGAAAGTGCCTTTGGTAAGGAGATATGTGACCTTTTTGTCAAAACTGGATATGGCTTTTACGGCTCTCGATATCTCCCTGCCTATCTTAATCATTTCGATTTGAGTGGTTTCAAAAAAATCTTACTAATCCGGGATCCTAGGGATATTGTAGTATCCCATTATTTTTCCATGAAGAACAGTCATGTTATTCCCCCAGGTAAGGTAGGTGATGCCCTTTGGAAAAATCGCCAGCGACTACAAGATATGGATATAGACCAGTATGCGATTCAACAAGCACCTATATTTCGCAACATAATTCAAAAGTACAGCAAGATTGAAGATCAGTTATTCAAACTTTTTAGGTATGAAGATATCGTTTTCAATAAGCGTCAGTGGGTTGCGGATATTATCACGTTTTTAGAATTAGAGCTTGAGGATAGCAAAATAGAAGAAATAGCTAAGAAGCACGATATTTTTCCAACTAAAGAAAATCCCGCCTTACACATCCGTAAAGTCACCCCAGGAGATTATAAGGAAAAGTTAAAGCCCGCTACTATTGATAAGCTTAATGAATGTTTTAAAGCTATTTTTATCAAGTATGGGTATGAGAATTAAGAATGTAGAATTAAGAATGTAGAATGTAGAATGCAGAATGTAGAATCTAGAATTTAGAATTTAGAATTTAGAATTTAGAATTTAGAATTTAGAAAGCATAATTCCCGATTCCCGATTCCCGATTCCCGATTCCCGTTCCCCTCCTGGGAGGGGTTAGGGGTGGGTTCCGATTCCCGATTCCCGATTCCCTACTCCCTACTCAAAACGATAAGCTCTAGCTTTTAATTTTTGCATCCATCCCTTGACTGCTGGTTGCTTAAAGATACTATCAATCACCTCTTTCATATCTTCAGCAACTGGACTAGACTGTTCCGGAATAGTATTACTTTGCCCAAAATAGCTACAAGTTGCTTCTGGCAACCAGAGGGCTCGGCTTCCTCTCAAAAATACTAAATTTAATACTATTTCTACCATCGCAGCCTCTTGATTTAATTCCGTATTGAAGCCCCCTACTAGGTCTAAACGACTGCGACGAAACATAATATTACTTTGACGCAACGGTTGCCACAGTTTCTCTAACTTCCAGATGTGTAAGTCTTCTAAATCTGGTAAGTCTTGCCATGGCGTGACCTCGGTGATCTTGTCTCCCTCAACCAGTTGCCACCCACTCAATAGTAAATCCAGGGTAGAGGATTCCCGATCAAATGCTGCTACTTGTTTCTCTAGGGCATCTGGTAGTAAAACACTGTCACTATCGAGAAAGGTTACAAATTCTCCTTGGGCCATCTCAAGACCGCGATCGCACAACGCCCCCCATTTGCGATTGGCCGTTGGCCACGCTACGCGAACGCATCCTCCATCCCATCCTGCTAGATAACCCTCTTTAATAACAATTCCCCCCTTACTAAGGTTCCTACTTCCTGTTCCCCCCTTATTAAGGTTCCTACTTCCTGTTCCCCCCTTATTAAGGGGGGTTAGGGGGGATCCCTGCCTGCTCCCTGTTCCCTGTTCCCTGTTCCCTGTTCCCTGCTCCCTACTCCCTACTCCCTGATTAACCGCTCTATCCACCACAATAATTTCATAGTCGGAATAGTTTTGAGCCACCACACTCTCCAATGCTCGGTTAACTAACGCGCTAGTACTATTAACAACAGGACTTACGCGGTTAAGTTGATTTCGCCCCCCTAGCCCCCCAATTCTGGGGGGAATGATCTCAAAGTCCCCCAAATTTGGGAGATCCAAATTTGGGGGATTTAGGGGGCAAATGCGTAAGTCCTGGACAATAATAATCACACTAACTCGTGGTGAATCCTGATCATGCCAGGGTTTTAGCTGCCAGGTGCTGTCAGCAATCGTTCCTTGTGCTTGCACATTCCCAAGAATTTTATTCCGTTGCGCTTCCTTCCCCATATGGGCCTCATTTTTGCCCCCGATCAGATCACCGTAGCTATGATTTTGATGCACTGCCATCACCACTTCGCTGGCATCGACTATGGGGTAGCCCCTCATAGCCGCAGTAGTTACCATCCAGGTATCCCAATATCCCCGTCCCACCGCAAACTTAGGGATACTACGAAATAAATATTTAGGAAAGATAAAGTAATCCTTGGCATCATGAGCACCTAAACAACCGGTCTGATTGACCTGTTGACACAGGATGTCTTCCCAGTTGGGAGACTGAAATTCTATGGGATTGGACAAGTCAAGATTCCAGCGTCGTCCAGTGATTAAAAATGTGTCTAGGTGTTGGCAGACCTGTTCAATGGCTTGGGTAAAATCCTTCAGTAAAATAATATCAGCATTGATGTAAGTGATGATATCGTAAGTTGCTTGCTCCTGGACTTGGGCAAACACACTATCCAGTAGAGGAGTACCATAGCTATTGCACTCGATATCAGGAACATGATTAACTCCTAACTCTTCAGCAATGGAGGCTGTACCAATTTCATCACCAAATAAAATGATTTCTGGCTTAGGTTTGAGCAAAGTCCAGCTGGTAATGGCGTTGTGCTGGATGATACCAATCATACCTAGAAAAGGCTTAGGCACCGTGAAAATGCTGATGCCTAGGGTTGGTTGAATCTCTGGCTTGATATACAACAGTTGGGCCATTGTGCTGATTGCTAATCGTTGATATTGATGGTATTGTTATAGAGTTTGTAGATGAGTTGTAAACACACTTCTTGCCGAAAAAGCCATGGATCCAAGAGCCAAAAGGCAAGAGGGTAAAGAGAACCTCAGTTTTATTGTCCAAGAAAAAAAGACCTTAAAGGTTTACATCTCCAATACAAACGCTATTTTAGATAAGAAAATCGAATTGATTAGCTAGAATCTTATAGCTATAATATTATAGCTATAAGATAGTCTTGGTGGAATCATTAAGATACCACAATCAATTCGATTAAAAACTGCTAGCTCGAATACAAGTTTTTAACAATCGTTAAATAACAGTATTAAGAAACAGTATTAGAATGCGCTCCCAAATAGAACTAGCTATGGTTGAAACTTCTGTAAGTATTGCAAATCAATTGAGACAGCAAGGACAACAGAGTGAAGCAATTGCAGCATACCAGGAAGCAATTGAGTTACAGCCAGATAATCCAGGAATTTATCACCTTTTGGGACAATCTCAGGCTCAGCAGGGGGATTTAGAAGGTGCAATCGCAAGCTACCAAAAATCAATTGCCCTCAATCCCCAACAGTCGTTTTGGGTCTACAAACATCTCGGGGATGCTCTGAGGGCCCAAGGAAAACTGGATCAGGCGATGGTGGCTTACCAGGACGGGATGCAGTTCGAGCCAGACCATCCGGATTTCTATCACAATTTAGGACAAGCTCAAGCACTACAGGGAAATTTAGAAGACGCGATCGCATCCTACCAAAATGCGATCGCACTCAATCCTAGCCATCCGTTTTGGATCTACAAAAATCTCGGGGATGCTCTGAGGCAAACCAATCGAGTTGATGAAGCAGTTTGCGCTTACCAGGAAGCAAGTCAGTGTGACCCAGAAAATGGGAAAGTAGTATATCCTAACTTGGCACAATGTCAGCAGCAACAGGGAAATTTAGACGATGCCATCGCCTCTTACCAAAATGCGATCGCACTAAATCAAGACCAGCCAGCTTGGGTTTACCAAAATCTCGGGGATAGTCTGAGCTTGCAAACTCGATGGTATGAGGCCATTACCGCTTACCGTAGCGCTATAGCCATTAACCCCAGCATAAATCGGGTTAAAGAGAGCTTAGCGGATGCTCTGCGAGAAACCAAACAATTGGAGCAAGCGATCGCAGCCTATCGCGATGGTATTGAAACCAATCCCGACCGCTTTGAGTCTCACCATTGGCTAGGGGATTTATATCGAGAAAACAAGAATTGGGAGCAAGCCGCAGCAGCTTACCAATCCGCCATAGCACTCAATTCCTACAATGCTTGGACTCACCATAATTTAGGCTTAGCCTTAGCCCAACAAGGGAAGCTAGAAGAAGCCGTAGCTGCTTATCAAGAAGCCATAGCCCTATCCCCTAACCAGTTCTTTGAGTTTTACCACAAATTAGGGGAGGCTCTCACCCAACTCCAGCATTGGCAGGAAGCAGTTACCGCTTATGGTCGTGCCATTGACCTCAGCCCAGAAAATCCTGAGTTATACTACCCCTTGCGCAAAGCATTGGAAGAATTGGGACAGTGGCAAGAACCAGATTATGAACCCCCATCACAAGACCCTTGGCTAGCCGCTCACCAATGGGCAGATAGTTTGCGAGAACAGGGAAAAATAGCGGAAGCGATCGCAGCCTATCGCTATGCTCTCGATATCAATCCCAACTGTTGTGAATCTTACCATTGGTTAGGGGATTTACTCTTAACACAACAGAATTGGCATGAAGCAGCAACAGCTTACCAGCGAGCCATAGAACTCAATCCTTATAATCCCTGGTCTCACCATAATTTAGGGCTAGCCTTAACCGAACACGGCAAATTAGACGAAGCAGTAGCTGCCTTAAACCAAGCCATAGCCCTATGCCCCAACCAGTACTTTGAATTTTACCAAAACTTAGGAAATGCCCTCAGCAAACTCCAGCGTTGGGATGAATCCCTTACCGCCTATGGCAGTGCTATTGAATTAAATCCAGGCCATCCTCAGTTACACAGTAGTTTAGGAAGTGTCTTGGTTCAATTGGGAAAGTCCGATCAAGCAGTAGCGTCCTACCGTCGCTCTATACAGTTAAAGCCAGATCACCCCGAGATACACGAAAAATTAGGAAATGTGCTTCGAGAAAGAGTCCAGGTAGATTTAGATCAAGCAATCAGCTGTTATCGTCGAGCCATTAGGACTAATCCAGATAATCTCGATAATTATCACAAAGCATTAGGGATACAATCCAACGATCCTGAACTGTATCTACAGTTAGGCAATACATTAGTCAAACAAAATCAGTTAGACCAAGCCATCATTTTCTACCAAATCGCCCTCCAGATCCAACCCGAAAATTATGAAGTAAAGGCTCAGTTGACCAGGGTTTTGGAAAAACAAGGCAAGCTAGGGAGTAGGGAGTAGGGAGTAGGGAGTAGGGAGTAGGGAGTAGGGAGTAGGGAATAGGGAGTAGGGAATAGGGGTAGGTTTTTTACATTTGGGTAAAACATCGGACTTAACCTCAGGAGAGGAAAAGGAAAACAACTTAGGTGCGCTTGACCTATTAAGAATTAAATTCGCCACGGGTCGCACCTGAAGAAGCGATGCAGTCGGCCAAAGGGGGTTTCCCCCGGAGACGAAACCTTAGACAGGGGAGCCTTTATGGTTGGTAGGCTATGCAGATGCATGATTAAAACTTATTGATTAAGGCTCCCCTGTCTTACGGTAACTATCGCCAAAGGCGACGCTTCGCGAACAAACCACTCGCTATTGGATCAAGACAATGATGATTTTTAAGGACAAATTAAGTATATTTTCTTATCCCCCACACCCGGTCACCCTACACCCGGTCACCCCACACCTCACGTCTTTGTTAAAAACCTACCCTTATGAGGTGGGGAGGGTGGGGAGCTAGATATTTCGTAGGGTGGGTTAGGCGCGGCCAGGATTTTGAAGGATTATCAATCAGTTTTTATCCGCGCCGTAACCCACCGTCTTCAAATTGATAACTGACTACTGACTAGTGTAATTATAGCGTTTCTGATACTTATAAGGTACAGTCAATTTTGTTACCCCGACTCCCGACTCCCGACTCCCGACTCCCGACTCCCGACTCCCGACTCCCGACTCCCGACTCCCCACTTCCTCTGTCCGCCCCTCGACCGCCTCCTCCCGACTCCCGACTCCCTACTACCCTCCCCACACCCCCTACTCCCTAAGTTCGTAAGAACACACCACTTCACTCTAGCACATTAT
>NZ_JAAHHE010000221.1:0-10521 GCF_010692525.1 Moorena sp. SIO3B2 | reverse complement strand
CTCCTGAAGGGCGGGGTTTTCACCCGCATCCGTTAGACAGTTAGACTTTTGAGGTTTTTATTCCTCGCGAAGTCCCCTACTCATACCCCTCTATTTTCTAGAGGCTCCTAGTAGGAACAAGCCGCACTGACTTCTGACATCTGACATCTGACATCTGACATCTGACATCTGACATCTGACTTCTGACATCTGACATCTGACTTCTGACATCTGACATCTGACATCTGACATCTGACATCTGACATCTGACTTCTGACATCTGACATCTGACATCTGACATCTGACATCTGACATCTGACATCTGACTTCTGACTTCTGACTTCTGACTTCTGACTTCTGACTTCTGCTATACCATTCCTGTAGCTATTTCAGATAAGCTGAGATATGTTGATATAACAGAGTTAAAAATATATGATCTAATAGGATATAGGATAGTGGTGCAGTGGGACTATTTGAAGACCTGAATCGATTTCTAGAAAGTCGTCTAGAAGAATTTCTCCGCAACAATCCTCATCTAGAGTTACAGGCACTAGAGGAGCAGTTGCGCGAGCAAGAAAAAGACACACTGCGGCTAATTATTGACTTACAGCAACAGGAAAAGCGGTTGCAAGACCAAATTCTCGCCGTTGCCAAAGACATTCAACGTTGGCATGAGCGTATTGACAAGGCGAAGTCCCACAACAGATTTGATTGGGCTAAAGCAGCTCAAGAGCGAGAAGCAGCTCTGTTACGTCAAGGCAATCAGCTTTGGGGCCAGATGGAAGGGGTTAAACAGCGAATTACGAAAGCCAAGGAACTCCAAGAACAGATTAAAAACCATCGCGCTGAAGTGCAGGCTAAAGCTAGAGATACAGCAGCAGCTCGCGCAAGTTCTCAGCCTAAGCAGAACTCCCAGACATTTGCCTGGAATCAGACTACCAACAGTAACCAATACAATATCCCTTCTGGTGTAGACCCTTTAGAGCAACAGTTTAAAAGCTGGGAAATGGATGAAGAGTTGGAGCAAATGAAGCGGAATATGAACGGTTGATCTAAGCTATCAGCTATCAGCTATCAGCTATCAGCTATCAGCTATCAGCTATCAGCTATCAGCTTTTGAATCAAAGAGGTAAGCATTCGTTTCATCTGAGTTATTTCACAGGCTAGAAGCCTGATCCACAAAGCTGATCGCTTAGGGTGAGACAAAGCCCAACGGCTGAAAGATGACATGAATTCTTCATCCATCTTTTTTTTCAAAAGGACGATTAATAATAAAAGAAATTGATTTTTGTGGGAGAGGCAAGGTAGGAAATAAGGACTGCTTTGTAGCGTTTAATTTAGCAGTATTGGCAATGTCTTGGTCTTGGCTGCCTTGGCTTGGATTGGCATCAGATGAATCAGATGGGAAGGAAGGCTGGCGAAAAATCCAGCCTGGATGCTTGCCATAGTTAGAAGCGATCGCTAATAAGGCTCCTGCTAAGATAAACACCGGTAGTGGTAGAGTTACGTGTCTAACCCACTGGTAGATTTCCACCATAACAAAAAACACCAAAACACTGGCTATCCAAATTCTTATAACTCTATCCGATACCATGCCAATCTTATGCTCTGATTCGGTTTGTTCCGTCTGAGGAAGCTGATGGAATTGGAGTCACGCAAACATTTATCCATCAGCTCCTGTAGACCATACTACACCTTGGCTGCTACTTTGGCTTCACCAGATACTAAGCTTTCATAAGTTGACCGCATCTTCAGACCAACGAGAACCTGGAACAACCCAGAACCGTTGTTAGAGCCAGGATAATCGGTGTGCTTGAGCAATAACTCGGTCATCTCTCCATAGTACTTGGTTGAGGTCTTGCTGAGGTGACTTTCGATGTAAATCATCTCCTCTAGGTTATCGAACTGACCATCTACCTCTAGTACAGAGACTTCGTTACCCATGTAGCTGTCTGGCCCATAGTACATTTTCAGACCAGGATAAGCACAGGTTAGCTTGCGACCACAAGGTCTCCAGTCGATGGTTGACCCTTCATCAAACAGATAAACTGGGTCGAAGTTTTCCACCCCTTCCTTCTGAAGTAGGCGCACCCGCAGTAGATTGCTTTCCTTAGCTGCCTCTCCCTGAAGCAGCTGTGTGGGAAAGATTTGAATGACCACATCAGCGTATTGCTTCTGGACTTCAATGTAAGCTTCAAAGTCTGGACGTCTAGCTTCAATCGACGCTAGGATATCCTCATAACGGTGGCCCCGTTCTGCCATGTCCCGCTGGATTTTCCATTGGATTTTGACTTCATCGCTAATGTCTAGGTAAACGCCGAAGTCAACCAGCTCACGCACCCGCTCATCATAAAGAGGGTGCAGACCTTCAATGACTATGACTTTATTTGGCTCAACCCGTTCTGGTGGATCAATTTCACCGGTCTCATGGTTGTAAATAGGTTTGTCTATGCCCCGACCTTCTTTTAGCGCTTTGATTTGCTCATACATCAAGTCAAAGTTATTTGCTTTAGGATTAAGGGCAGTAACCCTTTTTTCTTTGCGCTGTTTGCGATCCAGACTGTGATAGTCATCCAGACAAATCACCGTCATGAACTCCTGGCCAAATAGGTCGGTCAAACGCTTCAGAAACGTTGATTTCCCGCATCCTGAGTCTCCAGCAACTCCTATAACTACCACCCTCTCCAGATCTGTGGTCATATCTTCCCTCTAACGTAAAACATATTCTCAAATCAGTTTTCAGTAAGCCAAAGCCCAAGCCTGGGAGCAATCTGACACACGCTTATAGTGGTGCTTGATAACATGCCACCATAAATCCACTCGCTTAAGTACTAACCACTAGGGAAGACCAAAGCCAAGCTCTGCTTAAGTATTTACTACTAGCTGCTCATAGTGGATTCTACCAAAACCAGATTGCTTATACAAGGCTGATTGTCAGTAGCATTACCTCGCTTAGTACTTATGCTAAGGTTTGTTGGGCATTTTTTAAAGAAAAAATTAAACTGACTCAGGATTTACAGTTTTTGAGTTACTGATCATGTAACTTGAGAGTAGTGCCTACCAGTGCCTCTACACTAATTCTCTCCCTGATAAACCAAAAACATTACTGGGCATAGCTTTACAATGTTACGCTAATAAGGCATTATTCGGGGTTATTACTAGCTAGCCGCTCACCCATCGACCGTGAGTCTGTTTGTGGTGCCAAGGCAAGTCTTAGCAATACATAGTTAGCAATACATAGTCAGTTTGGTTTGGAGCAATAGAAGCAATGTACAGTCCTAGCGAGTCTACTAATTCCAGCACTGTTACAGAATTTGGTAGTCGCACTTACCTTTATGAGGTAGTCGGTCTTCGTCAAAATGGACCGATTCGTCAGAGTGGCACAGTTTTGTTGACGGTGCCCTATAACCGCATGAAGCAGGAAATGCAGCGTATTGCTCGCATGGGAGGGAAGATTGTAAGCATTAAACCTTTATCCAGTAGTGCCGCTAATGGGTCAGTGGCTCAAACACAACCTACCCAGTCAGAAAACACAACTAAGCCTACCCAGTCAGAAAACACAACTAAGCCTATGACTCAAGCGAAACCCAAAAAGGCCAAAGATGATATCCCTGTCAATACCTATCGACCCAAAAACCCCTTCATTGGTAAGTGTATATCAAACGAACAACTAGTCCGGGAAGGGGGTATTGGTAATTGCCGTCACCTCAAATTTGACCTTTCTGGAGGTGATCTGCGGTATCTCGAAGGTCAAAGTATTGGTATTATTCCCGAGGGTACTGATGACAAAGGCAAACCCCACAAGCTTCGTCTGTACTCCATTGCTTCTACTCGTCACGGCGATGACCTGGATGATAAGACAGTATCCCTGTGTGTCAGACAGCTGCAGTACAAACATCCGGAAACTGGGGAAACCGTAAACGGTGTTTGCTCTACTTTCCTGTGCAATATGAATCCAGGGGATGATGTTAAAATCACTGGACCGGTCGGTAAGGAGATGTTGCTGCCATCGGACCCCAATGCCAATATCATCATGATGGCAACGGGCACTGGTATTGCACCATTCCGCGCTTTCCTATGGCGGATGTTTAAAGAGCAGCACGAAGATTACAAGTTCAAGGGCTTGGCTTGGCTGATCTTTGGTATTTCTACTACCCCTAACATCCTCTACAAAGATGATTTAGAAGAAATGCAGCAGAATAACCCAGATAACTTCCGCCTCACCTATGCCATTAGCCGTGAGCAGAAGAATTCTGAAGGGGGCAAGATGTATATCCAGCACAGGGTGGCGGAACATGCTGACGAGTTGTGGAAGCTGATGCAGCAACCAAACACCCATACCTACATCTGCGGATTAAAAGGTATGGAAGGTGGTATTGATGAGGCTTTGACTGCTGCAGCTGCTAAGGAGGATGTAGATTGGACTACATACAGACAGCAAATGAAGAAAGCACATCGCTGGCACGTTGAAACCTACTAGGTTACGGCTGGTATAAAGTAAATCCTCCAAAAGGAGGATTTAGAGCAAACTAGCGCGTCTGTTTCTTTTGGCCATAGGGCTGAGGGACACAGGCGCGCTACTGTTTATTTGAGTTGATTCTAACTACCTTGCTCACAGAATGAGATTTATGTTAAATTTAGTTAAAATAACGTTACAATAACTTGTGTTATCACGAGTTATGTGGCAATACCCCTCAAAGGTATTGACCAAAAATACAAAAATACTCAGGAATTACGCAAGTGCCCCCTAAATCCCCCAATTCTGGGGTACTTTGACATCATTACCCCCCAAAATTGGGGGGCAGGGGGGCAAAACCAACTAAACTTCGTAAGTTCTAATACTATAGGCAAACGGTTTTAGGGTATTGAATGGATATTTGATCTTGATTTGCTTTGTAATCAGATCCTCCCTAACAGGGTGATACCAGCATTCGTTACCAGTAATAGAGGCGAATAAAACATGAAATTTTCTTGGAGAATACTCCTACTCTGGACATTACCTGCCCTAGTCATTGGTTTTTTCTTTTGGCAGGGAACATTTGCCAGTACTACCGGGAATATGGGTAGTAATACCGCCAGTACTCGCATGACCTATGGTCGCTTCTTGGATTATCTTGATTCCGGTAGAGTCACTAGTGTTGACCTCTATGATAGTGGTCGCACAGCGATTGTAGAAGCTGTGGATGTGGATCTTGATAACCGCTTACAACGGCTGCGAGTAGATCTGCCAATTAGTGCGCCGGAACTGATTTCTAAGCTTAGAGAGTCTAATGTTGCTCTGACATCCCATCCCGCTCGCAATGATGGGGCAATTTGGGGACTGCTGGGGAATTTAATTTTTCCGATTCTCTTGATTGCAGGATTATTTTTCCTATTCCGTCGCTCCAGCAACATGAATGGTGGTCCTGGTCAAGCGATGAATTTCGGGAAATCCCGGGCGCGGTTCATGATGGAAGCGAAAACTGGGGTCCTGTTTGATGATGTCGCCGGTATCGAAGAAGCGAAAGAGGAACTCGAAGAAGTAGTTACATTCCTCAAGCAACCGGAACGGTTTACCGCTGTCGGAGCACGAATACCTAAAGGGGTGCTGCTCGTCGGTCCTCCTGGAACTGGTAAAACCCTCTTAGCTAAAGCGATCGCTGGTGAAGCAGGAGTGCCTTTCTTTAGCATCTCTGGTTCCGAATTCGTGGAAATGTTCGTGGGTGTTGGTGCCTCTAGGGTTCGTGACTTGTTCAAAAAAGCTAAGGAAAATGCCCCTTGCTTGATATTTATCGATGAAATTGATGCGGTAGGACGGCAACGGGGAGCTGGAATTGGTGGTGGTAACGATGAACGGGAGCAAACCCTAAACCAATTGCTGACGGAAATGGACGGGTTTGAAGGAAACACCGGCATTATCGTGATTGCGGCTACTAACCGTGCGGATGTGCTGGATACAGCTCTGTTACGTCCCGGACGCTTTGACCGCCAGGTGATGGTGGATCCCCCAGACCTGAAAGGGCGGATTAAGATTTTGGAAGTCCATGCTCGGGATAAAAAACTGGCTTCAGAAATTTCCATTGAAGTGATCGCAAGACGGACCCCTGGATTCACTGGTGCTGATTTATCCAACCTGCTCAATGAAGCTGCTATCCTGACTGCTCGCCGTCGCAAAGAAGCGATTACAATGCTGGAAATCAATGATGCGGTTGACCGGGTAGTGGCTGGGATGGAAGGTACTCCCCTGGTAGATAGCAAGAACAAGCGATTGATTGCTTATCATGAAGTTGGTCACGCTATTATTGGTACCCTAGTCAAGGATCACGACCCCGTACAGAAAGTTACCCTGATTCCCCGGGGACAAGCTCAAGGTCTAACCTGGTTTACTCCTAGTGAAGAGCAAGGTTTAATTACCAGATCTCAGCTTTTGGCTCGCATTACTGGAGCGTTAGGCGGTCGAGCTGCGGAAGAAGAAGTATTCGGTGATGCGGAAGTCACTACTGGTGCCGGTGGTGATTTGCAGCAATTGACTGGAATCGCACGGCAAATGGTAACTCGCTACGGCATGAGTGACTTAGGTTCTCTGTCCTTGGAAAGCCAAGAGGGAGAAGTCTTTCTCGGTGCCGGATTAATGTCTAGGGCAGAGTATTCTGAAGAGGTTGCTGCTCGGATTGATCAGCAAGTTCGTCAAATTGTAGAACATTGCCATCAAGAAGCACGAGATATCATTCGAGATAATCGAGATGCGGTTGACCGATTGGTGGATCTGTTGATTGAGAAAGAAACTATTGATGGTGAGGAGTTCCGTCAAATTGTGGCTGAGTACACCGATGTGCCTGAGAAGCCACAGTATGTACCTCAGTTATAAGGGCTTGAAGAAGGTTGAAGGTTGAAGGTTGAAGTTTGAAGGTTGAAGGTTGAAGGTTGAAGGTTGAAGGTTGAAGGTTGAAGGTTGAAGGTTGAAGGTTGACCGTGAATCCTTAACAAACAGCCTGTTGATCTGATTTTAGAGGATCTAATGGTTAAGGCTACAGCAAAATTTAATTGGTAGTTGAGTGGGCATCGAACCCATGCCAATACCTACTATGCTTCCCCGGCTTGTTCAGAAGTCGGGGATTGTTGTAATTTTGTTCATTGAATATAGCGGTTTTCTTGAGCAATCAAGTATAGCGAATTTTCTGGCGTTGCTGAATTAAGGAATGAATGTGCGATCATTTGGTTTTATTAAAGCCCCCTAAATCCCCCAATTCTGGGGGACTTTGATAGTTTTGTTCCCCCCAGAATTGGGGGGCTAAGGGGGCAAAACCATACGCATAATCAGCAACGCCAATTTTCTTCCCCTTGCTCTCTATTCCCTGTTCCCAGATCCGCTGTTCCCAGATCCGCTGTTCCCTTTACTAAACTACCTCACCCAATTTAAAACCGCTATATTGATTAATCCAAATATGGCAAGATTACTTGAAACTTTGTTCCCACACCAACTTCGCTGTCCAGGTTAATCTTACCCCGATGCAATTCAACACATTTTTTAGCAATAGCCAGACCTAATCCTGTTCCTTTTATAGCACCAACATTAGTGGCTCGATAGAAAGAGTCAAACACTCGTTGCTTTTCTTTTGACGGAATACCAATCCCTGAATCCCGAATAGTTAAAATTGCTTCTTCTGGCTGACAAAATACGTCAAACTTAATGATGCCTCCTTGGGGAGAATATTTAACCGCATTAGATAGTATATTAGTCAAAATTTGTCCAACTAACTGTTCATCTAAATTAACTTGACTAGAATTACTCTGAGTAGAAAAATCTATTTTATAGTCACTACTTAAAGTAACCTGTAAATTATTAATAATTTTTTGGCATAGTTTCTCTAGATTCAAGTATTCAGGATGACAATCAAGTTCCCCTGATTCAGTTTTATCTAGGAAAATCACATTGGTCAGGAGTTGATTCATGTGTTCAACTGCCCATCCAATTTGTTGAAAATGTTTCAGTCTTTTATCTTCTGACAATTTCTCACTGTACTTAGCTAGCAATTCGGTAGACGATTGAATCATCATCATTGGAGTACGAAACTCATGAGATATCGTACTAATAACCCGAGATTTAAGTTCACTGAGTTCTTTTTCCTGTTCTAGGGATTTACGAATGATTTCTGAGCGACGTTCTCGTTCTTGGATATCCGCTTCCAATTTGATTTTCTCTTTTTCTAAAGCTTGAGCTTTTCTAAGTTCAGTGGTGTCTTGTAGCATACCAGAAAAACCGGTAACCACACCATCAATCATCAAGCTTGAATGAATATTAATCTCCCCCCAGCGGCACTTCCCTGTTTTGGTAACATATCTTATTTCATGTTTAAAGGAATCCTTTTCACCGTTGACTAGAGACTGCCACAATTGTTGATAACGTTCCTGATCATCAGGATCAATAAATTTTAGGCAATTTTTCCCTAGACTTTCTTCTACAGTAAAGCCAGTGAAAGTAGTCCAGGCGGAATTGAGAAATATCCAGTGTCCAGTGGCATCGATTTGAAAAAACACTTCTTTAACACTTTCTACCACAGAACGATATTGTTTCTCCCTCTCCCGTAAGGTTTTTTCTGCTCGATTAGCTTCGATCAGACGACGGACACGCTTCCTTAGAACTGATGGTTGGATGGGTTTAGTTATATAATCCGTTGCTCCGACTTGAAATGCCCAATCAACGGAAGCTTGGTCATTAAGTCCAGTAATCATTAATACTGGTGTTGATTCATTTTTAAGTAGCTTTTGGATTTGGGCGCAACACATAAACCCATCCATCACTGGCATCATAGCATCCAGCAAGACTATATCGGGTTTTAGCTCAGTATAAGCTGCCAGACACTGCTGCCCATCTCCTACATCTTCGACGTTATATCCCTCATTTTCCATAATTGTACGCAGCATTATCCGGGTTTGTTTATCATCATCGGCGACCAGGATTATAGGAGCATTGTTTTGTTCAGTATTCATCATATTTAAGCTAGTTTATACTGTTATTATAGTAAGCGTTAATAACGGTTTATCTCAGAGGTTGTCTGAGAAGTCTCATTTGCTACATCCAAGCCCCCTAAATCCCCCAATTCTGGGGGACTTTTAGAAGCAAATGGACTCTTCCCCCAAAGTTGGGGGGTCAGGGGGGCAAAATTCAATATCAAAAAACTTTTCAGATATCCTCTCACTAGTTTTGGATTTAATTAAGGTATTAATTTAAAATTAAAATAATAAACAAATGGTTATTAAACCTCAATTTCAGCATTGTTAACTGACGCAATAACCTAACGGACTTGTAAATATATTGATAAACATTACTATAGTTGTCAACCTTAGCACAGGCATCTTACCTGCACAAGGATGATGCTCACAGGAACAATTTATTTGACGAATCAAATCAGATAGTAGTTTGAGAAGGTTTAAAAGTCCCCTGCTTTATCTTCCTGGATCATCTCTAGTTGCTAAAACCGTATTGTTGGGGATTTTTTTGAGCTTGCAGTCAATTAAGATCTAGAAGAAATTACTCAAAGTGTGGACTGTTGACTGTGGACTGTTGACTGTGGACTAGCAATAGTCAACTTAAGCCAATGCATAGCCTACCCAAATTTTAGTGAGGCACACACCAAATTTTTTTCCTCTGGTCTGCTTCTTCCCACTCTGCCCCTCTGACCCTAAAAAAAAATAAGAGAGTCACAACTGCGGCTCTCTTAATCATCAGGGTGCATCTACTGATCTAAATATAACACAAATAATGAGGGGTGCAACCCCTCACCCCAAAAATCTAAAAAAATGTTATTTTATATACCGTCTTCAGGGAAAAGTTAACTGGAAACGGATGGGTTAACCCATGTAACGGATATAACGGAAGATGATATGGTTCTAGAAAGACTCAACTTGTTGTCAAGGCGTCAAACTCTGCAATGGCTAATCTTTGCATCCAGCACCTTTATCCTGGGGGCATGTACTCCCCCAAAGCAAACATCTTCTGGCAATGACTTGGGTGATGCTAAGCCCAGCCCATCGATGTCTTTCTCTCTAGGGGTGACCACTTGGATTGGTTTGACTCCTCTTTTGATTGCGCTCAAAAAAGGCTTCTTTCAGGAACTGGGGCTAAGGGTTGACCTGAAAACCTTTGGCTATAATCCCGATTATATCTCTGGCTTTTTAGCAGGAAAACTGGATGCTATTGCTCCTGTAACTTCTGAAGCAGTCTTATTGGCAACTAAGGGCAAAGACTATCGCATTGTTTTGGTAGAGGATAACTCCGTTGGTGGGGATGGCATCTTAGCCCGCAACAGTATTAGTAGCATTAAGGACTTTAAGGGTAAGAAGATTGCTGTTGAAAAAGGGGCAGTTAGCCATTTCTTTCTACTAAAAGTACTCACAGCAGTTGGGTTGAGTGAAGCTGATGTTACCTTGGTGAATGTGGATCCAGCCGGAGCAGCAGCAGCTTACCAGGTGGGGAATGTGGACATTGCTGTTACCTATGCACCATTCCTAAAACAGGCTAACTTGGCTCAACCTGATGGACGCATTATCTATGACTCGTCC
>NZ_JAAHHE010000220.1:0-10619 GCF_010692525.1 Moorena sp. SIO3B2 | reverse complement strand
CGGAGCACGAACCGGAGCCCGAACCGGAACCGGAGCCGGAGCCGGAACCGGAGCCGGAACCTGAGCCTGAGCCGGAACCTGAACCTGAGCCGGAGCCGGAACCTGAGCCTGAGCCGGAACCTGAGCCTGAGCCGGAACCTGAGCCTGAGCCGGAACCTGAGCCTGAGCCGGAACCTGAGCCTGAGCCGGAACCTGAGCCGGAACCTGAGCCGGAACCTGAACCCGAGCCTGAACCTGAACCCGAGCCTGAACCTGAGCCTGAGCCGGAACCTGAGCCGGAACCTGAGCCTGAGCCGGAACCTGAGCCTGAGCCCGAACCCGAGCCGGAAACGGAAATTCCTGTTCAGCTACCGGATCAAGGTCAAGGAGTAGAGGATGACTTCCCTGGTCAAGGTCAAGGAGTAGAGGATGGCTTTCCTGGTCAAGGTCAAGGAGTAGAGGATGGCTTTCCTGGTCAAGGTCAAGGAGTAGAGGATGGCTTCCCTGGTGGAGGAAATCCCTGAGCTTATGACGTTAGTTGTGGTGGTTGAATTTGTTCAAGAAAAGCCGTCTTAGTCATTAGTTTTTTGTCAGCAATAGAGTGGTCTGATTATCAATCAGAGCAGGTTTACCATCACTGGTATGGGAGCTAAATGACTCAAAATAGCGACGAACTGGGGTAGGAAACTCAGGAAAGTTGAATACAGCATCACCATCAGCAATATGAGCCCAGAAGTAGCGTAGACTGGGAGCAAGTTTCTGGGCATCTGAATCGGGTAAATTTAAGGGGGGAGAAGTCAGGAGTTTCACCATGAATGGATAAGAGCGATCGCTCATCCATTCTCTAGATATTTGGGTTAGGTTTTCCCAACCAGGGACTGATTCCACTCGATGAGATTCAATTTGCAACCATCTTTTGCCCTGATTATCGGTACACAACTGCAATATCCGGTAGGGGTGAGGATAGCTAACTAATGAACCTGTTGTGATTTCGTAGACTCCCTCTTGATAGGCGATATCCTGTACATGCAAGTGACCTGTAAATAGTAGATTGACCCCAGCAGTTTTGAGAATATTGTGTAATACTGGAGCATTTTCCAAGATATACCGATGTCCCAAGGGATGGTTAGCTTGATCGGGCAAATGCTCGATGACATTGTGATGCACCATCACCAGCACCAATTTATCCTGGCACTGGGGAAGCACTTGCTCAAGCCAGATCAGCTGTTGCTGATCAAGACGCCCTACCTGTTTACCACCGGTATCGAACTGGTTAGAATTTAACCCAATCAGCTGTACTCCAGGCAAAACTTCACAGGTATAGTACAACTGCTCGGGATTTTCATAACCAAATTGGCGATAGTAGTAGGGAAATTCCTTTAGTCCAATCGAGTGTTCATTGGGTAAGATATTGGGGACATCATGATTTCCAGGTACGACGTACACTGGAAAAGGCAACTGGCTCAATCGCTTTTGTAACCAGGCATGATTGTCTGGTTCACCATGCTGGGTTAAGTCTCCTGGTAGGAGGAGGAAATCCAAGGCTTCCTGCTCTAAATCCTCCAGAATCCTTTCTAGGACTGGAATACTAACTTCTACCAAATGAAACCGATTGGGATGATCCCAGATGGTGTGGGGTAACCCGATATGTAGGTCACTTACCACGGCAAAGCGAAAATTTAAACTCATAACTAAAACTTTTCTTGATTAACCCCTAGTTTAATTATTATTAAAATTATCGCTCATGACCTTTGCTTTTCTCCATTATTGTTTAGGTTCAATTTAACTGCTCACCTAAACAATAATGGATAATCTTTAATTTAGCCTGACATAATTAGGCTTTAGTCTATAAAAAACTTTAAAGATTACATTTAGGATAAATACAGATGAGTTGGAATTGCCTTCATTGAGGTGCGCGCCTCCTAGGGCGATTTACTCGCCCTAGGAGGCGCGCACCTAGATATCACATTTACAACTAGATTAGGGATATAACCCTTAATCCCTGATCCCCCATCCCCTGAGTAAAGTAAGGAGGTGCTAAGGTTGGCTAGAGTCAGAGTGCGACAACACGTTAATCCACTTAGCAAGCAATATCAGATGCCGGTGAGTCCTCCGGATTGGAATCAAGTTTATGCCCAAACTACTCAACCATTACATCTGGATATTGGCTGTGGGAGAGGGGAATTTTTATTGCAGATGGCAACACAACAACCCCACTGGAATTTTTTGGGGTTAGAAATTCGGGAACCATTGGTACAACAAGCCAACAGTAAGGTGGTAGATTTAGGGTTGAGCAATCTCCTATTTTTGTTCTGTAATGCTAATAGTTCTATAGATTCACTCTTTAGCTCTTGGCACCCTGGTGCCTTGCAGCGCGTCACTATTCAATTTCCTGATCCTTGGTTCAAGAAGCGACAAGCCAAACGACGTATAGTTCAGCCCACCTTGGTTGATAATCTAGGGGCTTATTTGACCAGTGGAGGGGAGGTCTTTCTACAATCCGATGTGGAGGAAGTGGCAGTGGAAATGCGATCGCGCTTCGATGCTCATCCAGTCTTCTACCGGCCAGAGACTGCTTGGCTGCCAACCAACCCCCTGCCAGTGCCTACTGAACGGGAAATTTCCACCCTCGCTCGTGGTGAACCTGTGTACCGAATGTTGTTCTTTCGCCGTGATGATGTTTAAGGAATAGTCAACTACCGCACGCTGAATCATAGATTACAGCGTGGGCTTGAAAGAGTCTGTTGACCAGACGGCTAGTTTTATTATTAGCAGCCGTTAAGACCAAGAGTTAAAATTCCTACCCTGGAGTACGTGCCAGCTCTAGGCTCTAGAAGTAAGTAATTAAACAGGTCATTCGGGAAAGCCAGTGTTACTTACAAAGTACCGAGTCTTAACATCGTCGTTCGCGCAAGCGTGTGCAAAGCACTCGGCAAACTTTACCCTGAAAAGGAGTGTTCAAAGTAATGCGAGTTTTCGTACTAGATAAAGATAAACAACCTTTAGAGCCTTGTCATCCGGCAAGAGCTAGAGAACTACTCAAAAAAAGGAGAGCTAAAGTTTTTAAACGTTATCCATTCACCATTATTCTGCTAGACAGAACAGTTAATAATTCGGTTACCCATCCATATCGAATCAAGATAGATCCTGGTTCAAAAACCACAGGTATTGCCATTGTCCAGGAGTCAACAGGACGAGTAACTAATGCCTTAGAAATTTATCATCGAGGTTTACAGATTAAAAATGCCTTGGAGTCTCGTAGGGCTTTAAGACGTGGACGGCGTAACCGTAAAACTCGTTACCGTAAGCCCAGATTTATTAATCGTATAAAACCGGAAGGATGGCTCCCACCATCGTTAATGAGTCGAATTTTTAATGTTGAGACTTGGGTTAGGCGACTTACTAAGTTATGTCCTGTAACTGCAATTTCTCAAGAGTTAGTCCGCTTTGACACTCAAAAGATGCAAAATCCTGAAATCTCAGGGGTTGAATATCAACGAGGCGAGTTATTTGGTTTTGAGGTCAAAGAATATTTACTAACCAAGTGGGGACGAAATTGTGTGTATTGTGGTGCGGAAAACGTGCCTTTAGAAGTAGATCATATTATTCCCAAATCAAAAGGAGGTAGCAATCGAGTTAGTAATTTAACCTTGGCTTGTCGAAGCTGTAACCAGAAAAAAGGGAACAAATCCATTGAGAAGTTTCTCAAGAAAAAGCCTGATGTACTCAAAAGAGTACTAGCCAAAGCAAAAACCCCACTCAAAGACGCAGCAGCAGTAAATGCAACTCGTTGGGAATTATTCAGAAGACTAAAGCTAACTAGATTACCTGTAGAGACTGGCTCCGGCGGTCTGACTAAGTTTAATCGTAAAACCAGAGGCATTGATAAGACTCATTGGGCAGATGCTGCTTGTGTAGGTCAATCTACTCCTGAAAAACTGTTGCTCAATGGTATCAAGCCTTTAATAGTCAAAGCTAAAGGTCATGGTGTTCGTCAACGATGCAGAACTGACAAATATGGTTTTCCAAAAGCTCATGCATCTAAAGCTAAATTCTTTCGAGGGTTTCAAACAGGAGACATAGTTAAGGCTGATATCCCAAAAGGTAAATACGCTGGGCAATACACAGGACGGATTGCTATTCGTTATCGTCCTAGCTTCATGTTGTCATTACCTAATCAACGCTTTGATGTCCATCCTAAATACTTGCAAACAATCTTTAAGGCTGACGGTTATGAATACCAAGTCAATCAATAAGGATTCGCTACCGCTGGCCGTAGGCCACGCTACGCGAACAATTTATTTGTTGGCGGCAATTCCCCAGACACTGACCCTACGGGTTCAGGTGTCCGCCCCCTTGCCGCATTAATGGTGGAGTAGGAACACTCGTAGCCAAACCGCCTTCTGATTCAATCAGATCAGCGGGCTACTGGTCAGTATGCTCCTGCCCAATTTGCTTCTCCCCTATGGTTCGCTCTACGTAATTAAAGAATGAATAACCATCAAGCTGAGGCAACTCAGGCAGAAATTATGGTTGTGGATGACACACCAACCAATTTGCAGCTGCTATCTTCCATCCTGATTCAGCAAGGCTATCAGGTTAGGAGCATGATCGATGGACTACTTGCCTTGGAATCAGCATTGTGTGATCCACCGGATTTGATTTTACTAGACATTATAATGCCAAAGATCGATGGCTATGACGTCTGTAAACAGCTGAAATCTAATCAAAAAACTCAGGGAGTTCCAGTAATCTTTATCAGTGCTCTGGATGAAACTTGGGACAAGGTGAAAGCCTTTGCTGTTGGTGGTGCTGACTATATCACCAAGCCATTCCAGGTTGAGGAAGTTTTAGCCCGTGTGGAGAATCAATTGACTCTGCACAAGCTACAAACACAACTGATTGAGCAAAATCAACTGCTGCAACAGGAAATTCGCGATCGCATTTCCGCCCAAACTGCTTTAGAAGCCCTCAATCAAGAACTTGAAACCAGAATCCAAGCTCGCACAGTGGAACTAAGAGATTACTTAGAACAGCTACGCAACTTGGAATCGCAATTGCGTCAATCACTGGAGCGTGAAAAAGAAGTCAGTGACCTTAAATCTCGGATTATTTTTACCATATCCCATGAGTACCGTACACCTTTAATGACAATTCTATCCTCTGTGGAACTCCTAGAACAGTACCGTCATAAATTGACTGATTCTCAGCAAGTTAAACATTTTTGGCGGATCCAAGGTGCGGTCAAACATATGACTACCCTAGTCAATGATTTATTATTCATTAATCAAGCAGAATTCGATAAGTTAGAATTTCAACCAGTTGCTTTGAATTTAGTAACATTTTTTCAGGAGTTATTCTGCCCAATTCAATCAAGCCTTGGGGCTAAACATCGGCTACTATTTAGTAGTAAAAGAGACTGGGAGCCAATATTAGGAGACCCCAAAATTATTAGACAAATTCTGAATAACATCATCTCCAATGCCATTAAATATTCTCCCGATGGTGGGACTATTTTAGTACAGCTAAACGGAGATGAAGAGAAAGTAATCTTACAGATAATTGATCAAGGTATTGGCATCCCTAAAGAAGACCAACCAAAATTGTTTGAGTCTTTTAGTCGTGCCAGTAATGTGGGTATAATCCCAGGAACAGGACTAGGGTTATCAATTGTCAAAAGTTGTGTAGACTCACACGGTGGTAAGATTCACGTGGAAAGTGAAGTGGGTGTTGGAACAACCTTTACCATCACCTTGCCCAAGAATTTACCAGAAGAAGACGAATAAGCCGGTCACCTAATTACGCAGCAATTGGTATACAATAATAAATTGTGCCATTATTATAATCCGTCAATGCCTAAACTAAAAAGCCGCAAATCAGCTGCCAAGCGTTTTAGAGCTACTGGCAGTGGTAAAATAAGACGCCGCAAAGCGTTTAAAAATCACTTACTAGAACACAAGACCTCAGAACGGAAGGGGCGCTTGTCTAAACTGACCTTGGTAGACGAACGGGATGCGGATAATGTTCGCCTGATGTTGCCTTATATGTAAATCTTAACAGAAGACCTAAACTGCTAACACTACTAAACTAACATACTAGCTAGAATCAACCATGACACGGGTAAAACGCGGTAATGTCGCTCGTAAGCGGCGCAAAAAAATTCTCAAACTTGCTAAGGGGTTCAGAGGTTCCCACTCGAAACTCTTCCGCATTGCTAACCAACAAGTGATGAAAGCACTGCGCAATGCCTATCGTGATCGCCGCAAGCGCAAGCGGGATTTTCGACGTCTGTGGATTACTCGCATTAACGCAGCAGCACGTCAAAATGGCATTAGCTACAGCCAGCTGATGGGTCAAATGAAAAAAGCCAATATCCAAATTAACCGCAAGATGTTGGCACAGCTGGCAGTTCTGGATCCAGATAGCTTTAACAAAGTGGTGGAGTTAGCGGCTAAAGCTGAGTAAGCATATGCGCTACGCGCACGCTACGCGCGTCTGCGGTCAGCCGTCAGCTTTTGGCCATTCGCGTAGCGTAGCCATAGGCCAAGGCTAATGGCTGATAGCTGAATGCTTAGCAACCTGAGAAACTCGGGTTTTGGGTAAATGGGTAATCCGTAAGGGTAAGGCTTGTTGAGGGTAAAAACCATCTTTGGTTCTTTTGATTATTATAGATTATAAGAATTATCCCATCCAAATTGAATTGGGAGTTAATTGCTATTTAATTGGTATTGTTTTTTCAGGCAAGTCCCTTAAGCAAGACCGATTACCTTACCTTTTTGCGAATTTCGATTCCCCGACCGATGCTTAAGCACAAGTTCTTCAACTTTGGTATGGTCTTCGGATTGACGGCGATGTCTTTTTTGACACCGTTACGGGTTGGGAGTGCTCAACTTGAGGAAATAGAGCAGCGGGGTCAGTTGATTGTTGCTGTCAAAGATAATCTGCGCCCTTTGGGATATAGGGATGCGGATGGCAAGTTACAAGGATTGGAAATTGACTTAGCACGACGTCTAGCAGAAGAACTGTTAGGTAATTCAGATGCGGTGGTGTTGCAGCAGGTGGGAAATCTTGACCGACTGAAGGTGGTTTTGGACGGTGAAGTTGACCTGACAATTGCTAGAGTCACAGCCACAGCACCTCGCCGCCGATTAGTGGATTTTAGTATCCCCTACTACCTGGATGGCACGGGTTTGATTACTAAAGACCCCTTAATTACCAGATTGGGTGATCTCCATAGCAGAACCATCGCCATACTCAATCATTCTAGCACAATTGCTGTCGTGCAGTATGCTTTACCGGAATCTAGGGTGGTGGGAGTAGATTCCTACCAAGAAGCGCGTACGCTTTTAGAAAATGGTAGGGCTGATGCTTTTGCTGCCGATAAGAGCATTCTCAGTGGCTGGGTACAAGACTATCCTGAGTATCGGATGCTACCAGTGTGGCTCTCGGGTGAAGCCTTGTGTGTGGTGATGCCTAAGGGGTTACAATACACCAAGCTAAAGCAGCGCGTGAATCATGCGATCGCACGTTGGCAAGCAGATGGTTGGTTAGCTCAACGAGCTACTGCTTGGGGATTACCATTAAGAAGAAAAACTGTCAAACCTTATGAATGATACACTGCCAACTATTTATCTTTCCGTTTTGCTAGTCCTACTTGCTGGTGTTACTTTCGCGGTGCTGCGCCAAGTTATCAAAACTCGTAGAATTGAAACCACTCTCTCTCGGTTGGAGAAAAAGCTGCAAAAAGACCGGGGGACAGTTATAGAGTATTACGAGTTGGGCAGTATTTATGCGGACAAGAAGCTATTTGGTCAAGCTATCCTGCTATTTCAAAAAGCCTTGAAAGGGACTGATGCTGACGAAGAAAACCTTGGTCCTGTCTATAATGCTTTGGGTTTCGCCTATTGTGCTAAAGAACAGTATGATCTGGCTATTCGCCAGTACAAAGAAGCCTTGAAGCAAGAGCCTGGATATGTCACAGCCCTCAACAATCTCGGTCATGTTTACGAGCGCAAGCAATTAACTGCTCAGGCGTTAGAAGCTTATGATGAGGCGCTCAAATATGACCCCAAGAATTCTACCGCTAAGCGTCGAGCAGAATCCCTCCGGAAACGGTTGGTTACACCAGCTTGAATAAAGTCAGAAGAATCAATTATGAAGTAAGCTGTTGAGCTAGGGTCGGCAAAAGGTCGTCACAGATAACCTGAACTGAAAAATCTATCACTTTTGCCCACCTTTGATTCAAATCGAGAACAGTAACACCAGCACAAGACAATGCCAGACACACATATTCGCTTTGATTGGGCAATCAAAAAACTGCTGCGTAATAAAGCTAACTTTGGTGTTTTGGAAGGGTTTTTAAGCGAGTTGTTGCATTTCGATATTACCATCAAAACCCTTCTCGAAAGCGAAGCTAATCAAGAAACACTCGATGATAAAACTAACCGAGTTGATATTCTCGCTGAAACCACTGATGGCGAGCTGATCCTGATTGAAGTACAAAACAACCCTCAACATGATTATTTCCACCGTATGCTCTACGGTGCGTCTAAGTTAGTCACCGAATACTTAGACAAAGGTGAAGAGTACGGTCAAATTAAAAAAGTCTACTCAATCAATATAGTCTACTTTAACCTCGGAATGGGAGATGACTATATTTATTCCTATCGTGGAGAATTCGTTGGGGCTAATCTGGGGGATATCCTGCAACCGACAAAAACTCAGGAATTTAAATTTCACATCAATAAAGTAGCAGATATCTTCCCAGAATACTACCTGCTGAAAGTAAGGAATTTTAAGGATTTAGCGAAAAACCCCTTAGATGAATGGATTTATTTTCTCAAAAACAGCGACATCAAAGCGGAATTTTCGGCGAAAGGAATAGCAGAAGCTAAGGAGGCGCTGCGAGTCACTAATTTATCAGAACAAGAAAGAGCAGCTTACGAGCGTTATATCAACAACAAGCGTGACGAAGCTAGTATCCTGAGTACCCAAGAGTTGGAAACAAAATGGCAAGTGGAACAGGCAGAAATTCGAGGTATTGAAAAAGGTATCCAACAAGGAAAACAAGAAGGTATCCAACAAGGTAAAAAAGAAGAAAAAATAGCGATCGCCCGTTCCTGCCGGGAACAAGGTTTAGATGTGGAAACTATTATGAACATCACCCAACTTTCTCGGCAAGAGATTGAATCAATTTAGAATGTAGAATGTAGAATTCAGAATTGATAATTCTACATTCTACATTCTACATTCTTCATTCACCATTCACCATTCACTCTTTCTTCCTTAAGATAACAAGACAATGCCAGACACACATATTCGCTTTGATTGGGCAATCAAAAAACTGCTGCGTAATAAAGCTAACTTTGGTGTTTTGGAAGGGTTTTTAAGCGAGTTGTTGCATTTTGATATTACCATCAAAACCCTTCTCGAAAGCGAAGCTAATCAAGAAACACTCGATGATAAAACCAACCGAGTTGATATTCTCGCTGAAACCACTGATGGCGAGCTGATCCTGATTGAAGTACAAAACAATCCTCAACACGATTATTTCCACCGTATGCTCTACGGTGCGTCTAAGTTAGTCACCGAATACTTAGACAAAGGTGAAGAGTACGGTCAAATTAAAAAAGTCTACTCAATTAATATAGTCTACTTTAACCTGGGAATGGGAGATGACTATATTTATTCCTATCGTGGAGAATTCGTTGGGGCTAATCTGGGGGATATCCTGCAACCGACAAAAACTCAGGAATTTAAATTTCACATCAATAAAGTAGCAGATATCTTCCCAGAATACTACCTGCTGAAAGTAAGGAATTTTAAGGACTTAGCGAAAAACCCCTTAGATGAATGGATTTATTTTCTGAAAAACAGCGACATCAAAGCCGAATTTTCGGCCAAAGGAATAGCCGAAGCCAAGGAGGCGCTACGAGTCACTAATTTATCAGAACAAGAACGAGCCGCTTATGAGCGTTATATCAACAACAAGCGTGACGAAGCTAGTATCCTGAGTACCCAAGAGTTTGAGACTAAATGGCAAGTGGAACAGGCAGAAATTCGAGGTATTGAAAAAGGGATAAAACAAGAAAAAATAGCGATCGCCCGTTCCTGCCGGGAACAAGGTTTAGATGTGGAGACTATTATGAAAATCACCCAACTTTCTCGAGAAGAGATTGAATCAATTGAGAATTGAGAATTGAGAATTGAGAATTATACATTCTCCGTTCTTCATTCTTCATTCTCCATTCTTCATTCTCCATTCTTCATTCTTCATTCTTCCAGCAAGCCATCACAAAACGCCTTCAGTTCCGGATTGACAGAACTATTCCTGAAATTACTACGTAAGTAAGCGCAACCCCTAGCTAAGAGTCCATCCAGGGTGTCCACCCGCCACAGCTTGATGGTATCACCGTCTATAGTAGCCAGTTGCGACCCATATGGGTGGAAAACTAGGCGAGTCCCCTCGAATTGGGCAATTTGCCGACCTGCTAAATCCCACAGGCGGACGGTACGGTCAACTCCAGCGCTAGCCAGCAGCTGACCATCCGGACTAAATTCCACCTGGTCAACCCAACCCTGATGCCCTTTCAATTCCTGGATTTGCCTAGTTTTGACGTCCCACAATCTCACGATTCCGT
>NZ_JAAHHE010000022.1:96204-148812 GCF_010692525.1 Moorena sp. SIO3B2 | reverse complement strand
AGACGTTCAAGTCGTTAGACCCAATGGAGCAATATGTACGCTCTACATATTTTTTACGTTGCCTACTTATGATTAGATAGTATCTCTCTACTTTTAAAGTTTATTGTTTATGCTTTCATTATAGCACATCTCTTACAAACTTTCATTGAAAGCCGTCGAACGAAGGACGGGGCTTTAAACCCAAAATTTTCGGTAACTAATGTCAATGGCGGAAATATTGCCATCAATGGTGCTAACTTCGACATGTCAGCCAGTGAGTTACAAGCTGGATTGACCTCAGGAGAATCGATACCAGATGCAGTAGCTGGCAATATAACTATTAACGCCAAAGGCAATACCAATCTCAGTGACAGGAGTTTGATTGCTAATGATGTAGAAACTGGAGCGATTGGCAATGGCGGTTTCATAGAGCTAACCACTAGCGCCCTTACCATCACTGGTGGCTCAAGAATTCAAACCATTACCAATAGCAATGGGGCATCAGGAGATATTGAGATTAATGCCAATGGTGCCATTGAGATCTCCGGTTTTACTGAAGATGGTTTATTTAGCGGGATTCTAACTCGTTCCGCTGTTGACACTAGTGGCCCGGGAGGCAACATTACCATTAATAATTCCCAAGGGTCACTGAATCTAGCGAATCGGGGATTTATCGGTACAGTTACCAATAGTAGTAGTAATGGCGGTGCGATCGCACTCCATCTCAATAACTTAGTCCTTGACACTGGTGGACAGATTATCACCGCTACCACCAACCTAGGTAATGCTGGGGATATCACGATTAAGGCTAGCGAAAGTGTCACTATCTCTGGGGAAAGTCGGGATTTTCTCCCTAATCCTTTGTTGGAATTAGAAACCTTTGACCTAAATGCTCTGGAGTTTATTACTGAACCCAATCCCAACGTGGCGGAATCTGGACCTGGAGGAATTCCCTATGTTTCCATTGAACGGACTCCAGAACAGATTATTAATGGCACCACCGTATTGGGTGCAGCAGAAAATCAAATCGATTACTTCTCCTTCAGCATCACCACTCTTCACAGTCGAGCTATTTTCGACATCGACAATGGCTTTACAGGGGGAGACGGCAACGTAGATACCAAGATTTTCCTGTTTAATCAAGGCACAGGAGAATTATTAGAGGTCAATGAGGATTCTTTGACCGCTGATGGTGCCGGTGGAAGTTTACAAGTCTTTGGCAGTTTCACCACAGACTCCTTAATTGATACCACTATTACTGAGCCAGGGGTTTACTTAATCGGAGTCGGTGCCTTCCCCTCTGATGTTAGTAATAATGAATTGATCGAGGGCGCAACACCAGAAGTGGGGGACACTTACACCCTGCAAGTGTCTCTAGAAAACCTTGGCACAGAGGGAGTCTCGTTACCGGAAGACCGTTTCAATCCAGCTAACTTTAATCCTAATGTGGAAGCCAGGAGCGGCTTATTTTCAGAATCGATCGGCACAGGGGATGGTGGCAGCTTAACGATTAATACTGACAAATTGATACTGAACAATGGTGGTAGAATCTCCACCGATACCTTTGATGCTGGTGCTGGTGGCAATATTACCTTCAATGTCGGCTCATTGCTGGAAGTGAATGGATCAAGCTTAATCTCAAGCATTGTCCGGGGTAAGGGAAATGGGGGCAACCTCGTGATTGATACCAAAAAATTCCAGCTGAACGGGGGTATTGTAATTACCGAGACCTTGAGCTCCGGTAATGCTGGTCAGATTACCATGACTGCAAACGAATCTATGATGCTTTCAAGTACCGTTGAAGAGCGTGGGCGCATCGATAGCAACGCCACACTTGAAGCAACTGGCCAGCTTGGGAGGGTGGTTGTTGACACTCCAGTTTTGCAGTTGCGTGATGGCGCTCAAATTCGCTCCATTAATCGGGGTAATGGGGATGGGGACAGTGTAATAGTTAGAGCTAACTTAGTCGAAGCCATTGGTAGCTCACCTGATCGTCTTCTATTTGCCAGCGGCTTTTATACATCTACACAGGGCTCCGGGGATGGGGGCAATTTAACCATTGAAACTCAGCATTTGCTTGTCAGTGATCAAGCAAGATTTTCCTCTTCTACCCGTGGAGCTGGGGATGCTGGCACTATTACCATTCGGGCCAAGGCTGGTAATCTCGACATTACCGCTGAGTCGATTGTATTAGATCAATTAGGGAGCCTTTCTGCTGAAGTCAGTGCTGGGGAGCAGGGCAATATTATCCTGGATTCCCAGCTAATCCTAATGCGCGATCGCAGTAATATCAGTACCAATGCCGAAAATGCTGCCACTGGCGGTAATATTACTATTGATACTGACTTGCTAGTTGCCCTAGAAAATAGCGATATCACGGCCAATGCTGAAGATAGCTTTGGCGGACGAGTGATTATCAATAGACATCTCCAGAAACTCGGTTTTGACCCAGGCAGTGCAAGGGTTTGAGGTTAATTTTTGGAGATGTCTAATGCCTTAGGCATTTTTGGCACTGAATTTCGAGAACAAAAAACCCCAGATAGTGATATTACCGCTTCTTCCCAACTGGGAGCTTCCTTTAGCGGTACTGTGGAAATTAATGCACCTGACCCCGACCCTAGCGCTGCATTATTCCAGCTACCGGAAAATTTTGTTAATCCCAAACTGCTAGTTGCCACTGGTTGCGGTACCGATCTCGGCAATCAATTTACCCAATTTGGGCGGGGTGGCTTACCCACAGACCCCACTAAACCTCTTGTGGGTGAAACCCTGTGGATGGATTTACGGCCATTACCTCGCCACAGAACTCGCCGCCGGAAAAATCCTGATCATGCTGCTAAGCCCAATGCAGTTAACTCACGTCGGTCTAGAATTATTGAAGCTAATCGATGGATTCTTAATAAGGACGGAGTGGTAGAGTTAGTGCCTGATTCACCTCAGTCGAGTCCGTTCATTTCCTGGTTTGAACCTTATTATTGCGTAAGGTAACAGAAATGGGGCAATAACTCTACTTTTCTCTAGTTTTAGGGTTCCTTAATCATTCACCCTAATAATTATCATCTCATTGCTATTTCTAGACCAATACAATAAGTGTTACAAATAGTTAACCAGTATAATATCTGTCAGTAGTTTTTCTATAATTAAATTATAGAACCCTATCACATTGAGTAGCATCTGACTACAGCACTGACTAAACCACTGACTACAATAAATTATTCACTCAACGTCTTCAAGGTCAGGGATTATAGCTTCCAGCGAACCTCAGTATCTTACCCATCTTCCCTATCTTTACCAGACAAGGGCAACCCTTAATTTATTTTCTGGAAGTACTTAAATTCCATGTCTTCGAGCCCCCATTTGAATAATTTGAAGAGACGAGGAAAAACTAATCATGGCTTACAAAAAGATTCTGGTAGCAATGGACCGCTCATCCCAAGCAGAAGCAGTGTTTGAACAGGCTTTAGACCTAGCCGAAAAGGAACAGAGTACTCTGATGCTAGTACACTGCCTTAACTGGGAACCTCAGGAAATGATGACTCCTTACGTAGGTCTTGGCACCATAGCCGATGTAGACGTGTATGGTAGTATCCGAAAGGTTCAGCAAGAAAATCTCCAAAAACACCTTGAGGAAAACAAAGGGTGGCTAAGGAGTTATGCTCAACAGGCAAATGCTGATGGTATCGCTGCCGAAGTATCTTGTCAATTGGCAGATCCGGGTCTAGGAATTTGTGATCTAGCCCAAAAGTGGGGTGCGGATTTAATTGTTCTAGGTCGTCGAGGGCTTGGGGGTTTAAAAGAAATGGTGCTGGGTAGTGTGAGTAACTATGTTGTTCACCATGCTCCTTGCTCAGTGTTGGTAGTTCAAGGGGTAGCAACCCCAAGCATTGAGTTAAGCACTACAGCCACTCCAGTAACTAGAGATACAAAGTAGACATAGACACCCTTGACATTCTAAGGCTTTAGGGATTATGCATTTTTTACATAGATGGCTCAAATAGACTGATTAATCACTAATCATTCTTACTATCACCAGTGGTCTAGTCTCTTTTTGAGAACAGGACTTAGGCAATAACTCTACTAGTAGGGTGCGTTAATAACGCACCCTACTAGTTATAGGTTTTGGAGTCCAGTTTTGTGTAAGTTGTGGGAGTTATTTTGCCGGGAATTTCGCAACAACTGTGGCTTGTTGATGTTAGTTTGCTTGTATAGCAATCCGTGTAGGAATTGTGAGAATTTTGATCCGAAGTTCCCTGTTCCCTTTTCTATATTCATACTTAGGCATTTTTGTCAAGGCTAAGGTCATAATTAGATCTACAGAAGGCCACTTGCCATCAGAAGAAGTATCTATGATGCGGGGATATATTTGGCATTTTGGCAGTTATTTTACTTCGGCTGGGAATATTATATAAGTTTACCGTTTAATTTAGGGTTTTTAGTGTTTAACTAAGGCAGAGAGGTCGGTGGGAATCGAACTGAAAGTGGTTAGCATGGAAATTTCGTCAGGGGGAGTAACATCATCATTGTTAACGCCCACTTTATTAAAACCGTCCTTGACTTATATCAGGTCATGGTCGGAACTTCGACCCAGCTAAAATTTGCCATCACCTTCTGTGAAGCATCTGGCTCATACTTGATCCGAGCTACAGGAAATGATCCGACCCTTAAATCTAATCCAACTCATAATCCTCAAGGGATTGAGCAAAGTTCACCCTGTGCGATTGAGCTTTGCTCACGCTGTGGGAGCGCATCTGGACATAGCTTCCTGATTGTACTCAAAGAAGCATACCCAATCAACTTATTGAATCCTATCCAGCAGTGCCCAGAAGTCTGCCCTATCCATTCTTCCACCCCCCCAATCCGGTAAAGGAAATTGTAGCTGAAACCGAACAAGGGCGTAGCATCAAAGGGGTTATGGATGGGTTTTGACCACAAGGAGTAAAAGGTGCTGAGCAGGTCAAGACACCCAAGGATTTCCTGAGCCAGATCGGCAACAAGCTCTAGTACCAAGTCCAATTAATTACTGTCAAATTAATTACTGCCAAAATAGTCCCTGTATTGTTGAGAATCGATATAGCGGTTTTTAGCCTCATGAGGTACACATATTTTTTTACCTTTTCCCTCTTCTGACTTTACTGCTCCCTACTCCCTGCTCCCTGCTCCCTGCTCCCTAAAACCCAAAAAATTGTACCTTACTAGCTTAAAAAGCGCTATAATATGGGTAATAAGGGAATGGGTGACGGATGATTCTCAACTAGATTAGAAACGATAACGACCCCTTACATTACCCGTAATTAGTACACCTGACCATAAATTTGTGACCAGTTCTTTTGAAGATGAGGGTGTAAAGGGGTGAGGGGGTGATTTGTAGCGATCAGTTATTTCCTTGCCCGTTGCAGCAGAGAAGGGAAATATTAGTATAGATAAATATATGACTATTTTACCCAGCTTTTCTAGCCTATAGCAACTGCCAGAAAAATTATGTAAACTAAAATACAACTGCCAGAGAATTTATGTAAACTAAAATACAAAATTATGGGGAGCTAACCCAAATCATGAAAATTAACAAAAACTCATCCCCTTTTTTATATCTATAAAAAAAATCAATCATTTCTGGCTTATACTTAATCATTTCTGATTTATGTTTAAAAAACCTCTGTGTTGTATATAAAATAAAGTTAAGAAAGATGACCTCCTAAGAGGAAAATTGTCTAAACTAGTAGTATCAGCCCCGATAGAGTAGATAGCTCAATGAAGGGGAGCAATCAATGGCTAGGCTAGAGTTAAGACAATGGCATATTCGTGAACGTTATCATTAGGTAACGTTGAGAGTAGGTGAAGTTGTCTGCCTAAGAGGCTAAGCCTTGAGGTAATGCTAGTTCAGAAACTGCCACAACTTCAGGTGCTTCATCGGACTTTTCACAATCCCATTGAGGCAGAAAACCATTACTACTCCCCTTGGAAGTCAACCTCAGGAGAAGGATCATATGGTCACCACTGCTCCAGAAAAAGCCCCAACATCTGCCAAAGACAAAGCCTTCGTCCTCTGGTTTGAGCAAGTTGGGATTGCCGATATCCCCCTAGTGGGGGGAAAAAATGCCTCTTTGGGGGAAATGATCCGACAACTTACACCAGTAGGAGTTAGAGTACCCAGTGGCTTCGCTACCACAGCCTATGCCTATCGATATTTTATTGAGAAAGCTGGGTTAGAAGCTAAGCTACGCCAGGCATTCTTGGATCTGGATGTGGAAGATGTCAATAACTTGCGGCAACGGGGGATACAAGCGAGAAGCTTAATTCTCAATACCCCATTCCCAGAAGAACTAGCCAATGCGATCGCGCAAGGCTACCAACAACTATGCCAACGCTATGGGAATGATCCCCAGGAATTCTGTGAGCAGTTTGAGCCAGAGGATCGGGACACTTGCCTACAGTCAAATTACAATACAGATGTAGCAGTTCGTTCCAGTGCCACCGCTGAGGACTTACCTGATGCTAGCTTTGCTGGTCAACAGGAAACCTATCTCAACGTCCACGGAGTAAAAGGGGTTTTAGAAGCCTGTCACAAATGCTTTGCTTCCCTTTTTACCAACCGCGCCATCTCCTATCGAACTGTTAAAGGTTTTGACCATTTTGATGTCGCTATCTCTGTCGGTGTGCAGAAAATGGTGCGCTCAGACCTAGCGTCATCTGGTGTGATGTTCTCCATTGACACCGAAACCGGATTTAAAAATGCGGCTTTAGTAACGGCGGCTTACGGTTTGGGTGAAAACGTTGTCCAAGGAGCAGTCAATCCTGATGAATACCTGGTGTTCAAGCCGACTCTCCAAGAGGGGTATCGCCCTATCCTAGACAAACGTCTAGGCAGCAAAGAAGTCAAAATGGTCTATGATGACGGCGGTAAACTGACGAAAAATATCTCAGTTCCGCCATCAGAACGGGGAAAATACGCGATCAATGATGAGGAAATTCTCACCCTAACCAAGTGGGCTAGCATCATTGAAGACCACTATTCCCAGGTGCGGGGTAGCTACACCCCCATGGACATTGAGTGGGCTAAAGACGGGAAAACCGGTGAACTCTTTATTGTTCAAGCCCGTCCGGAAACTGTACAATCCCAGAAATCTGCCAATGTTATTTGTCATTATCAACTCAAAGGCGATGTAGAGACATTGCAAGCAACGCCTGTGCTAGCCACCGGTCGCGCTGTCGGTGAAATGATTGGTCAAGGCAAAGCAAGGGTAATTCTGGATGTTAACAAGATTGACCGTTTCCAAGCCAAAGAGGTCTTGGTCACGGACAAGACAGATCCGGATTGGGAACCTATCATGAAGAGAGCGAGTGCTATCGTAACTAACCAAGGAGGTCGCACTTGTCACGCTGCCATCATTGCCCGTGAGATGGGTATCCCCGCGATTGTGGGTTGTGGCAATGCCACTAACCAATTGAAGACAGGCCAACCAGTGACAGTTTCCTGTGCAGAAGGAGATGAAGGCAAGGTTTATCAAGGGTTGCTGCCCTTTGAGGTGCAAGAAACCCCCCTTGACAACCTACCGCGCACCCGCACCAAAATCATGATGAATGTGGGGAACCCAGAGAAAGCCTTTAGTCTGTCTTTTCTTCCCTGCGATGGGGTGGGGTTAGCCCGGTTTGAGTTCATCATTGCCAATCACATTAAGGCACACCCGATGGCGTTGATTCACTTCGATAAACTCGAAGATCCATCGGTCAAGGAAGAAATTGCTCAGCTGACAGCATTGTATGAGCATAAACCTGACTTCTTTGTGGATAAACTAGCCAACGGGATTAGCATCATTGCTGCTGCTTTCTATCCCAAACCAGTTATCGTCAGGATGTCAGATTTCAAGAGTAACGAATACGCCAATCTCTTGGGGGGTCAACAGTTTGAACCCAGGGAAGAGAACCCGATGCTAGGATGGCGAGGGGCGTCTCGTTACTGTGATGAAATCTACCGGGAAGCCTATGGTTTGGAATGTAAGGCACTCAAACGGGTACGGGATGAGATGGGACTCACAAACGTTATCCCCATGATTCCCTTCTGTCGCACCCCTGATGAAGGTCGCCGGGTGCTGGCGGAAATGGAAAAACATGGCTTGAAGCGAGGAGACAATGGGTTACAAGTCTATGTGATGTGTGAAATCCCCAGTAACGTCATCCTAGCCGACGAGTATAGCCAAATCTTTGACGGCTTCTCCATTGGTTCTAATGACCTGACTCAATTAACCCTAGGCTTAGACCGTGACTCTGCGTTAGTTGCCCATATCTTTGACGAACGCAACGAAGCAGTGAAACAGATGGTGCGGATGGTGATAGAAAAAGCCAAGAAAAATGGTCGCAAGATTGGTATCTGTGGTCAAGCACCAAGTGACTATCCCGAATTTGCCTGCTTCCTAGTGGAGTTAGGAATTGATTCGATCAGCTTGAACCCTGACTCGGTACTCAAGACACTTCTGGATATCGCCAAGGTAGAAGGAGTAAATTAGTGTCCCGGTGTTAGGTGTTAAGAGTGTTAGGTATTAAGAAATCTACATTACACCTAACCAAATACCTCAATCTTTTCCCCCATAGAGATGACTGGAATCTTGTCGCATTTAGGGGCAAGTTGCAGCTAGCTTCTAGGTTCAAAACGCCAACGATGCCGAGTTTGGTGCTTGATGTCGCCGAGTTCTTGATCAACAATCCCAGATCATCTTGGAGGAAGGATGAGTTAATAGCAAGAAATTCTCATGTAATTTCAAATCAAAAATTACATTACAAAACTTTAAGATACGCCAGGGGCGAGGGTGATTAACTGGTCCGAAACCATAGAAAACCCTTGGCTAACCATAAACTTGACGTTTCATCAAGAGTTGTTTGTTTAAGAAATATAAAATAGGAGGAATTGGGGATGATAGCTCCAGAGAAATATAAATAAAATCTAAAGATTAGAAAATAAATCAAGAATGGGTAATTAAATAGAACAAATTCCACCATTTTTGATTTTTCAAAATTTATCAAATGTAGATGAGCTGAAATCACTAGTTTTATTGCTGTCAGCTCAAGGATAAAACCATGCTAGCCACAACTATGGGAGAAACCACCCCTTGTGGTATGGCTAATCAGGCTGTCTTCAATGGCACAGCCTAGGGTAAACAGGATCCACAGACAGCAGTTGAACTAGTGCAAGTAGGCCATAGGTATAAAAGGGTGCATTTTTAGACAATTTTTTTTCGAACCATACTATAAAGGGTGTTGACATGCTAACAACAATTAACGAAACCATCAAACCAACCTTTGCCGTAGTCTGGCAAACGCTCTCATCTGTGCTCGTTGGGATTGCCCATAATCTCCAAGCTATAAAAACCAGGTTTTCAGGCATCTTTTTTAATGAGGTCAACCTAGATGTGATATCTGAGGAAGACAATTGTGAACCCAACCCAGTCATAAAGGTATCAATGTTGACTAATGCTGGCTTGGGCAGTGTGCCGTACTACTGCTTCTTTTGGAAAGGTTGAACCAGTGCAAGTAGGCCATGGGTATTAAAGGGTGCATTTTTAGACAATTTTTTTTTCAATCTATACTATAAAGGGTGTTGACATGCTAACAACAATTAACGAAACCATCAAACCAACCTTTGCCGTAGTCTGGCAAACGCTGTTATCTGTGCTCGTTGGGATTGCCCATAATTTCCAAGCTATCAAAAGCCTGGTTTCAGGCATCTTCTTTAACCAGGCCAACCTAGATGTGATATCTGAGGAAGACAATTGTGAACCCAACCCAGTCATAAAGGTATCAATTTTGACTAATGCTGGCTTGGGGAGTGTACCGTACTACTGCTTCTTGTGGGAAGAACGTAGATTGTACTGATTCCACCTAGTCCAGGCTGGCAGAAATAAGTCACCACTTTCATCTACAAAGGTCGGAGCTGGTCCTACACGCTTATTTCCGTGTCCCCTGTACTAGTACTAAGTTTCCTTGACAGTATACTACATTAAACCAATTAACGAGAATCCCTGCCTTCTGAAGGTAGGGATTCTCGTTAATTGGTGGATGAATTGCACATCAATTTCATCTGGCCATCTCCCGATCTGGCCATCCTCACTTGGGTAGGTTTTTTACCTAGCAGGGCGAGTACGTACTGGCATTGGGAATAAATTTCGCAAAATATGTGGGATTTTCTACCAGAATTTCCACCGATTACCGACCCATCTCCCCATATTCCCCGACTGGTCGGGGTAATGGACCGGTCCGAAATACAGATTACCCATTACCGATTAGCCATTACCCATTACCGATTAGCCATTACCCATTACCTATTACCTATTACCTATTACCTATTACCTATTACCTATTACCTATTACCTATTACCTATCTCCAAAGTAAAAAACCTACCCTTGTCAGATCTGGCCATCTCCCGATCTGGCCATCTGCATCTGTAGTGCTACTTTGAAGACTTGCTATAGCTTGGATAGCGCCATAGCTGATTAGGCGGTAAGCTGAGAAGGAGCTGTTGGTTTAACCAACAGTGTGTTAACTGTGGTCTACGGATTGGTCTACGGATTTGAAAACTGCGATCAAACGGCATTAACCCTTTCAGTCATGGACCAATTACTAAATCTCAGCAAACTTGATCAAATCTGGTTTTTACTGAGTCTTCAGATTGGTCAAGCTCACCTCTGTTGGTACGCTTTCACGCTTGTCGGGAAACCCGACCGGGGTCGCACCGCAAATGGTAAACGCTATCAAGGTCACGATACCCTGGGGTGCGAGCCAGCTTCAGGCTCTATCGCTTCTGATTAAACAGGTGATGAATTAAATTAGTGAAGCCAGTGTCAGGAGGTGGCAAACTAGAAGAAATGGATTTAACAAATCCGGGGAGGCAAGAGTGGTTTCGTCTCTGGGACGAAATTCCCCATTCTTCAAAAAGGTGGGGATGGATACTCCCCCTCAAGAGTTGTCAAAGCGTGTTATTTGGCACTAATTTAGTATTGGTTGTTGACCCGCCTGACTGTCTCGGAACAGATCACCGTTCGTAGCGGTAAGACGCTTGGTACAAAAAGAGCAGAGTTCAGGGAAGACTCTTGCCCCAGCTGGTTGACCATTGTTGTCATACCAAGGTGAGAGTGGCGAGTTGAGTTTAGGACTGTGGGACACGGTTCTGAGCCTGTGGAGGGACAGTAAAACCAAAAGGATTGGCCAGGGGTATGCTGGGTAAGCACTGTTTAGATGCAGGATGGGGTCAGTTTTTCCAAATACTAGAGCAGTGCTGCTTTAAACGTGGAGTTTACTTCCAAAAAGTAGACTCTAAAAAGACTAGCCAAATTTGCCCCAATTGTTTAACTGAAACTGGCAAAAAGACCTTGGCTGAGCGTGTCCATCATTGTGAAAATTGCGGTTATACCACAGATAGAGATGTGGCAGCCGCTCAAGTAGTCTGCCTACGTGGGCTTGCAGCCGTGGGACACACGGTCAAGATGCTTTCTGAGGGCAAGTTCGTCGGAATCCCTGGGAAGAAAGAATTCCCGCGCCTTAAGGCCCGGGGAGTGTCAACAACAGAGAAAGGACGTTCTGATGAAGCGTAAAAATCAAGACATGTTAGCACTGGTGTGGCGAAGCACTATTGTTTTGTCATTTTTCCTGTTGCCTGTTGGCCTTGGCAGTGCCCAATCCATCGAACCTGACCCACCAAAACAGATAGTCGCTCAGGGCTCAAGTCAAAAGCCAGTTCAAACTGACGCTAATCTTAGCTTTAAGCGGGTGACGCTCCTGTCTAATGTTTTGCTGATTGTGCTGGTGACTCTGGTACTGCTACTGGTGGCCGCGATCGCAGCGTTGTGGCTGCTAAGAAGGTCTGTGATTCGTGAGGTTGCGCAAATCGTGAGAGCTCACCTCAATGAAATGACTGACTTGGAAGATAGGATTGCCAGTGCTAATAAAAATGTTCAAAGTATCCTAGAAAAAACTGAAGAGATTGCCTTGGAGCTAGATCAGCAGGCGGCAGAGTTTAAACAAGACCTAAGTTTTAAACGAGAAAATCTATCTAAGCTGCTATCGAAATTGTCTCAGTCCCAGCAACAGGCATTAACGACAATCAAGACGCAAAAAACCGATACTCAACAAGAGCTAGAACAATTAGAGACTGACTTGGCATCAAGACTGTCTAAACTCGAGCAAGACGCTACAAAGCAACGGGATAGTTTTCTGAAGTATCTAGAAAACTTAAGCGCTGAGTTTGCCCCCCAATTATCTGAACTCAAGGGGGATGTGCAAGCCCAGAAAGAGACAATACTGAAGAAACTGAATCAATTAGAGACTGAGTTTGGCTCCGAACTGTCTGCTCTTAAGGAAACTGCGGCAAACCAAAAGGACTTAACTTTAAAAGATTTAGAAAAATTAGGGGCTGAATTTACTCCTGAATTATCGAAAATCCAGGCGGATGTGCAAGCCCAGAAAGAGATAATACTGAAGAAACTGAACCAATCAGAGACTGAGTTTGGCTCCGAACTGTCTGACTTGAAAGCCAAGACTCAAAAACAAAGCAAAGATTACCTGCAAACCATAGAAAAATCAAGTGCTGACTTTGCTCCTCAACTATCTGAACTTCAGGGGAATGTACAAGAACATAAGGATAAAGTCCTGCAGCAACTAAATCAATCAGAGTCTGAGTTTGCTGTTGAACTGTCTGAGCTTAAGGCAAAGGCTGATCAAGAAAGGAACAGTTACCTCAAGAATCTAGAAAAACTCACCTCTGATTTTGCTCCTCAACTATCTTTACTCAAAGCCAATGTCCAAGGGCATCAAGATAAAGTATTGGATAAACTGAACCAATCAGAGACAGAGTTTGCCTCAAAATTGTCTGAACTTGAAGCCAAGGCTCAACAGCAACGGGATTTAATACTAGAAAATCTAAAAAAGCTAGAGACAGAGTTTACTCCTCAGCTATCTGACATTAAGGTGGATGCTGAACAAAAAGCTCAACATAAAATCGATTTAGCTCTTCAGAAGCTAGAGCAATTAGGAAATGACATTACTGAACAACTTTCAAAATCCCAGTCGAAGATTGAAGTGCAAATTGATAAGAATCTCCAGCATCTGAAAGAGCTAGAGGCTAACTTAAACACTGAAGTTTATGACTCTCAATCAGGAATTAAAACCCAGAAGGCTCAGACCATTCAGAGTCTGGAAAAATTAGAAACAGAGGCTAAAACTCAACTTTATGATTTACAGTCGGACATTCAAAATCGAAAAGATATAATCCTTCAAAATCTGGACAAATTGGAAACAACCTTGGCTGCTCAGCTGTCTGAGGTCGAATCTGATGCTCAAACCGAGAAGGATAAGATTCTACAACAACTAGCAGAGATTTCCCCAACATCCATTGCAGAAGCTGCTCTGTCTGAAGTGCTGCAAAACACTCAAACTCTGACAGAACAATTAGAACGCCTCAAATCTAACCATCCTAAGTTGTTCTTGAATCCAGATGACTATGTGAATCAGGGCAATACTCTATTCTCTCAAGGGCAGTATCAAGATGCGATCGCTTCCTATGATCAAGTTCTTGACCTTCAACCGAATAACCCTGATATTTGGTACCAGCGAGGTATGGCATTATGGGAACTACAGCAGTATCAAGATGCGATCGCTTCCTATGACAAAGTAATTGAAATCAAGCCAGATGACCCAGATAGCTGGTATCAAAGAGGCCTGGCTTTAATGGAACTGCGGCGGTATGAAGGAGCAGTGGTTGCTTTTAATAAGGTGGTTAAATTCAAACCAGACCACTACAAAGCCTGGTTAAACCGGGGCATGACCCTAAGACGGTTGAGACGCTACGAAGATGCGATCGCTTCCTATGACAAAGCCCTAGAAATTCAGCCAAATTATCATCAAGCTTGGGTTGACCGAGGAGTCGCACTGGGAATGCTACAAAAGCATGAAGAGGCCTTTGGCTCCTTCGACCAAGCTGTTCAAGTTCAGCCAGATAATACAGTAGCCTGGTTGAATCGAGGCATGGCTCTAGATGTATTAGAAAGATACCAAGAAGCTGTTGCCTCTTTTGACAAGGCTATTGAATTAAATTCCGACTCCCATAAAGCCTGGAATTACAGAGGTTCTACCTTAGTCAAGCTAGAACAGAATGATCAGGCATTGGAAAGCATTAATCGGGCTTTGGAGATTCAACCTGAGTATGCTGCTGGTTATTATAACAAAGCAATAGTTTATTCTTCCCAGGGTCGAGTAACCTTAGCTGTGGAAAACCTAGAGCAGGCGATTGAGCTAAATCCAAGGTATCGGGAAGAAGCCAGTAATGATCCGGATTTTGAGGCTATTTCAGACGATGATCGCTTCTGGCAGTTGATTGGAGGCTAGAATGCTTTTGCTCTCCTGGGTCACCTTAGCCCAGAAGAGCAAACGATAGAAGCTGCTGCCAAATCGGTGCTAGAGTTGCCTTGACTATTATATCTGCAACCACAAAGCCAATACCAATCAGGAGATAGCGTTGAGGAAAGGGATGCTGGGAATTTGATCTGGTGATTTTAGCAACGAGATTAAGTCCCAAAGCAGTTAGAGCCACTCCGGTACAGATAAATCCCACCACTCGCAGCACAGACCAGGGCGGCCATCCCACTAGGGCAGCTAGCCACGGATTGACACTGATCTGTACTAGCTGTGCTACGTAGAAATTCATGTAATTGAGCAAGTAAGTTCCCAGCACTAGCGCTGCACTTCCAAAAGTCACTAGGGATAGAAAGCAAAAAACTGTGTACTGTTGGACATGATCTGGCAGAAACAAACGTAGGGATCCTTCTGTTCCTTCTACTGTACGAATCCAAAGAAGCTGCTCTTCGATGTAGTCAGAGCCATTTAGGATTACCTGAGCTGCGGTTTCTGGAGCCAATGCGGTTCCAATCCCAACCGCAAGACTTTGAAACAATGCCCAAAGCAGCATCCACCCTAGGGCCCTCATGTATTGACGGTGACGAACGTGAAACAAAAAGATCGGATAGGGTACTGCTGCTCCTAAAATTGGCACCAGCCAGGGCACGCCGAAAACGAAACTGGCAATCGTTGCCAGAATAGCACCGATGGCAAGAAAGCTTGCAGTCAGTAGTGGTTTATTAATAATCAATTGACAGTTTTTCCATCTTAAATGATTATCATTACTAGGGATGGCATAGTTGATTTTTTGGAGGTCCCTAAATTATTCCTATCCCATGCTTGCGATCAACTATGAACTAAAGTCTAGTTTAGTCTAGATTGAAATAGCAGGAAATCAGCTTGCGCCAAGATATTTCTAGAATCCCAGATCATACAGCATGGTAGACCTGACCCCAAATCCTAGTTTCAGTTTGACTATTTGCTTAACATACCCCAACCGTGCCGGGATGTTAGCCAGCGTAACTCAAGCGATCGCGTCTGTTGGCGGTCACTTGGGAGAAATTATGGTGGTGGAGAAAACTCGGAAAATTGCTACTCGCGAGATTACCGTAGATGCAGCTAGCACTGAACAGGCTGAACAGATTGTACAAGCGGTTAAGGAAGTGCCCGATGTCCAAATCCTAAATGTCTATGACCGTACCTTCAACCTCCATCGTGGTGGCAAAATCAGTGTAAACAGCAAAATCCCCCTTAAGCATCAATCTGAATTGGCTATGGCTTACACTCCTGGTGTGGGTCGGATTTGTAAAGCGATCGCATCTGACCCACAACAGGTCTACTCCCTTACCATTAAAAGCAACATGGTTGCTGTGGTCACCGATGGCAGTGCAGTGTTGGGGTTGGGTAACTTAGGGCCAGAAGCCGCTTTGCCAGTGATGGAAGGTAAAGCAATGCTGTTCAAAGAGTTTGCTGGTATTGATGCTTTTCCTATCTGCCTAGCTACCCAAGATACGGATCAGATCGTAGAAACCGTTAAAACTATCGCGCCGGTTTTTGGTGGTATTAACTTAGAAGATATCAGTGCTCCCCGTTGCTTTGATATTGAAGCCAGACTGCGGCAGGAGTTAGATATTCCAGTCTTTCACGATGACCAGAATGGTACCGCTATTGTCACCCTTGCTGCCTTGACCAATGCCCTCAAGCTAGTCAAGAAATCCCTAGAAGAGGTAAGAATTGTTATTAATGGAGCGGGCGCTGCCGGTATGGCAATTGCCCGGTTACTCCGTAAAGCTGGTGCAGGTGTAATTTGGATATGCGACTCCCAAGGCATTATTTCCACTAAACGCCCTAACTTGACTGAGCAAAAGCAAGAATTTGCTGTGGATGCTTCGGGTACTCTGGCTGGTGCCATTGGCAATGCTGATGTGTTTATTGGGGTGAGTGTACCTGGGGTTCTCACCCCAGACATGGTCAGGTCGATGGCAAACAAGCCCATTGTCATGGCTATGGCTAATCCTATCCCGGAAATTCAGCCAGAATTGGTAGTAGATGATGTAGCAGTAATGGCTACAGGTCGTAGTGACTATCCGAATCAGATTAATAATGTTCTGGCTTTTCCAGGGGTTTTTCGTGGCGCTATAGATTGTCGGGCGTCAACCATTACCGTGAATATGTGTCTCGAAGCAGCTTTTGCGATCGCATCCCTGATTAATCCCAGTGATTTAGATCGAGAACATATCATTCCTTCAGTATTTGATGAGCGAGTTGCTCCTGCGGTTGCTGCGGCGGTGCAAAGGGCAGCACGTCAGGATGGTGTAGCATGCCATTAAGTAATTATATTTAGATAATTCCATGATTTAGCCGTAGAAATTAGCTATTCTGGTGGCATTTGATCCATTTTTTGAGGCAGGACTGATGATTGTAACCACTACTGATGTTATTCAAGGTGCGATTGTTGAAGAGTATTTGGGCATTGTCACTGCTGAGGTGGTTTACGGCACCAATGCACTGCGGGATTTCTTTGCCGGTATTCGAGATTTAATTGGGGGACGTACTGGCAGTTATGAAAAAGTCTTTGAAAGAGGACACCAAGAAGCCCTCCAAGAATTGAAACAACGTGCCTCACAACTAGGAGCAGATGCTGTGATTGGCATTGGTATGGATACTGGAACAATTAACGTTGATGAAAAGGGGGTGCTGCTACTCATTACCGCCACTGGCACAGCCATCAAATTAAGGAATTAAGGGTTGCTTGACAGTTGACGGGTACCCGTCAACTGTTGTTTAACTAAATCTGCTAAATTTCCTTGACAACTCATACTCGTTACGACTACGATTAAATAGTAACAATCATAAAGGAATGAGTAAGACAAGATGGTTATCAATCAAGTACCCGACGTAGTATTTAAGACCAGAGTCAGAGATGAGTCAGTTCCTGGACCCAATCCCTTCCGCTGGCAAGACCGGACTACACAGGAAATTTTTGGCGGTAAGCGTATCGTGCTATTTTCCCTTCCTGGTGCCTTCACACCCACCTGTTCATCAACCCACTTACCCCGCTATGAAGAACTCTATGATGAGATCAAAGCACAAGGGGTTGATCAAGTGATCTGCTTATCGGTCAACGATGCCTTCGTGATGTTCCAGTGGGGCAAACAGCAAGGGGTTCAGAATATCTTCTTGCTACCCGATGGTAATGGGGAATTCACCCGCAAAATGGGGATGTTGGTAGAAAAAGATAATCTCGGTTTTGGTATGCGTTCTTGGCGCTACTCTATGGTGGTAGATGACGGCAAGATTGAAAAAATGTTTGTAGAACCAGGCTATGCAGATAACTGCCCTACCGATCCCTTCGAGGTCTCAGATGCAGATACAATGCTGGCATACTTGAAGTCAGCTAAAAAGTAACATCCCTCCGACCTTACTTAAAGCTTTATCAGTAGAGGCGTTACCGGCAATGCCTCTACTGTTTTCAGTTTGGTGTGTAAGTCCTGATCATCGTGGATTGACTTGAGAGTGATACAACAATAATTACCTTGGGCGATCAGTAAAATTTTCCCTCCGACAGCTATTGCTTTTATATACCAAGAATCAGTAATCTTTCAACCGAATAGTAATTCAGAAGTTTGGGAGAGTCATGAGCTACGATTTTGATTTATTCGTTATTGGTGCAGGTTCCGGAGGAATTGCTACAGCTAGACGAGCCGCAGAATATGGGGCAAAAGTAGGCATTGCAGAATTTGACCGTTTAGGTGGAACTTGCGTAAATCGTGGCTGCATTCCTAAGAAGCTGATGGTTTATGCCTCCCATTTTCCTGATCAATTTGAAGAGGCACAGGGATATGGCTGGAGTAAGGTACACAGTACCCTCGACTGGACAACAATGATCACAGCAGTCAATCAGGAAACAGAACGCCTCAATAGCATTTACCAACGTATGTTGGATAAGTCCAAAGTGGAACTGTTTCAGGGTTATGCTAAGTTCGCGGATTCCCACACCATAGACATTGGCGGACGCAAAGTAACTGCACACAAAATCTTGATTGCAGTGGGAGCACATCCGGTCAAGCCCGATATTCCTGGCATTGAACACGCGATTACCTCTGATGATATTTTCCACCTCAAGGAACAACCGAAGCGGATCGTGATTCTTGGGGGTGGCTATATTGGTGTCGAGTTTGCCTGTATTCTCAATGGTTTAGGCTCTGAAGTGACAGTGGTTATTCGTCGTGATCAGATTTTACGGGGATTTGATGCTGAAATCGGTTCTGAGATTCAACAAGCCATGGAGAAGCATGGGATCCGGGTGCTAAATAACAGTAGGATCATCGCTATTGAAAAGACATCAGCTGGTCTGAATGTAACGGTACAAGGAGAATCACAAACAAGTATAATTGCTGATGCTGTCAGTTTAGCTGCTACAGGTCGTATACCCAATATCCAGAATCTAGGTTTAGAGAATACTGGAGTAGCAATTGAAAATGGTGCGATCGCAGTCGATAAGTACAGTCTTACCACAGAAGATCATATCTTTGCCGTAGGGGATTGTACTAACCGCATGAACTTAACTCCTGTTGCGATTAATGAAGGTCGTGCCTTTGCCGATACCGTATTTGGTGGCAAATCCCGGATCATGAGCTACGAGAATGTTCCAACCGCAATTTTTACCACACCCGAAGCAGCTACTGTTGGTCTAAGTGAGGCCGAAGCACGAGATAAATATGGGGATGCGGTAAAAGTCTATCGTTCTCGGTTCAGACCGATGTACTACACCCTACCCGGTCGGGATGAAAAAACCCTGATGAAGTTAGTGGTTGACCAAAACACTGACAAAGTCTTGGGTGCTCATATGGTAGGAGACCATGCAGCAGAGATTATTCAAGGAATTGCGATCGCATTGAAAACCGGAGCTACCAAAGCTAACTTTGATGCTACTGTTGGAATTCATCCCAGTTCTGCAGAAGAGTTTGTCACAATGCGCTAAGGGACTCAAAAAGTTTTTTAAATACAGTTGTAACTAGGGCGTGAACACACGCCCTAGTTTCGTACTATAGCGCTTTAAAATCAGATGTGAAAATTTATAGCAATTCAATTCACGAATGCTGCAAACCCGGTATTGTTACTAAGTGCTTAAATACTTTAAGTTCTCAAGATCAACACTACTGAATCAGAATAAATCCTAAAAAAGCCGCTAGAACTGTATTATCAGGAAGGAATGGCTGCGCCAAGAAACTCAATGCATCTGAGTTAAACATCACCATCTAGTGGTATAAAGCCCAAGTTTCCCGATGTCATCTTTACAAAAATTAGAAAAATTCGTCAAAATACCTAATAAAGCTCAAACTCGCCGCATTCTTTGGTTTGAAAGATTAATGGCGATCATCGCCTTGATTAATCTGCTGTTGGTGTTGTTTGACCTCAGCTATATCCCCTTAAGGGATTTCTGGCTAAATCAGAAAATTCAGGTATTTAGCTTTACCATTGGTCCGCTCAAATCCAAAGGCTTTCCCGTCTCGATTCCCATTCCTGATATCACTCCGCTCTACGACCCAGTTAAAGGTATTGAAGACAACCGAGATACCAAAAAATATTTGGACAAAGTTGATCAACTGGAAAACCAGATTAACAAGATAGGATTATCTTCTATAGAAGAATCTATAGAAGTAGAAAAAAAACTCAAGGAGCTGCGCGAACTTAGCTCAGAAATGATTGGCACCAATCCTTTTCAAGTAGCCAATAAAACCGGAAACTTGGAAAAGATTAAAAATAAGATGCGTAAGCAGATACCAAATCCTGAGGATTCAGCAAAAGAGTCATTTATGCAGTTCTGGACTCAAAAGTACTTAGCAAGTCATAGTCAAGAGGAAGGTTTGGTATTTTTTAACACCGAGATTAAACCCTTAATAGAAACTAACTATTACCGTCCAATTGGAGAAAATGGCGAATTTATAGACCTATTCGGACTGATTGACTTCCCATTTTTTATTTTATTTAGTACCGAGTTTTTGGCTCGTACCTGGTTGATCAGTCGCCGTCATTCTGGACTCAAGTGGCAAGATGCCATGCTGTGGCGCTGGTATGACATATTTTTACTAATACCCTTATGGCGGTGGTTACGAATTATTCCTGTTACCATTCGCTTAGGTCAAGCTAAATTAATAGACCTGAGTGCCATTAGCAGAGAAATCCGCTCCGGATTTGTTGCCAGTATTGCTCAAGAGATGACAGAAGTGGTCGTCATTCAAGTTATTAACGAAGTTCAGGGCTCCATTAGCCGGGGTGAAATTACCAAATGGTTGTCTCAACAGGAAGTCCGCCCCTACATTGACCTTAATGACATTGATGAAGTGTCAGAACTCACCACCATCATGGTAAAGATGACGGTTGATCAAGTCTTACCCAAAATTCGTCCTGATCTAGAGGCTCTCATGAAACACTATGTGGACATGGGGCTTAAACAGTCCACACTTTATCAGGGACTTCAGAATGTACCAGGACTGGGACAATTCCAGAAGCAACTAACAGAGGAATTGGTGAAAAACATTTTTCAGGCACTCTATGATGGGATTAATACTCTCATACAAGAAGACCCAGTTGCCGACGAACTCCTGCAACACCTACTGAAAAATTTAAGGGAAGCCTTAGGGGCAGAAATTAAGACCAAGGATAGATTACAGGATATTCAGTATTTGATCACAGCTTGGTTAGAGGAATTCAAAATAAATTATGTCCGGCGCTTATCTGAAGAAGACTTAGATAAAATCTTAGATGAAACCAGAGCAATTCGTCAAAGATTTCAGTAATAACAGTATTAAAATCAAGTTAATATTAGTCCAATAATTATTTTTTTTAAATTCTATGCGGATCTATCAACTATTTTGCTTGACAGTAAAACCATTAAATGGATAATTAAAAATAAAAAAATATGCTCTACCGAACCTAGTATGCATAAAAACGCGCTTATTTACCATTAAAGATGATTGGGCAGTATTTTTATAAAAAAAATTATATCAACAAATAAAACTCCAGCCCCATAAGGATTATAATAATTATTTATTAAAAGTTTTAGATAGCAATTTCGGTAGAGCCAAAAAATATAGAAATTCAAAAAATAAACATTTTTTTTAATTATTGTAAATAGTCAGAGATCATCATACAGTTTGACCGAATAATGCCCATAAGCTAAAATACTTATGGGTCAACAAAAACCAAGTTGACTTCTAGGGTCAGCTTGCTCTGAGGTTAAGGCTCTGGAGTGGGAAAGTGCCGACGCACCAGACACCAAGCAGGGATTAGACGTCAACACTCCCCATGTTCAAGTTTTGATCAGGCAAGCATTTGAGCTGCTAATTGCGTTAGCTTCCGGCAAAAGAAGCCCCACATCTCAATGCTACGCCATGAGTGTGGGATTAATTTTGCACAGGGTATGCATGGAATTGCTATAATATGGGTACTGATAAACAAAGCCAAAAATGCTGGTTTGTCAGCACAACAGTTTTAAAAAAAAGACCAAGAAAACAGAGCGGCAGCGATGCCGAGGTGCGACCCGTGGCGAATTTAATTCGCCTAGGTCAAGGGCACCTAAGCGGTCTTGGGGAGCCAGTGCGGTCTTGGGGGTTCCCCCCATGAGCAACTGTCGTGGTTTCCCCCACTCGCGCTTTGCATCAAGAGAGGGCAGTCCGTTCTTAAAGCCCAGCGGCGACCTTCGCGTAGCGTCGGCTTTGCCGAAAGCAATAGCTGGATTGGCGCTTGTTGCCTACACTGAACTCAACGAGTCAGTGTGGGAGCTGTCACACTCAAACATAGCAACGGCAAGCTGGTAACTCCTAATCAATGATTCTGCGGGAAGTTTCCGGTTTGTCCTAGGGTTTAGAGTCTTCGAGCCCATGACCTTGTGACCAATAGCTCAAGACCAGTAACTAGAGATTGGGCTTGTGCTAACTAGATGTGCAGAAGCTTTTGGGCGGTTAGACTTCTTGGAAAAGATTTTGCCATGAAGTGGGTTGACCCCACTTTTTTTATTGGATTGGTGCCATGACTCATCCCCTGATTCCACAACTAATCGATTTGGCAACGCCATTGGCTCAAGATTTAGGATTAGAGATTGTAGAGGCTCTCTTCCAGACCAACAGACGCCCACCCGTGCTGCGTGTCTATATCCGCAACCCCATCCGTGACACTAGCTTGGATGACTGTGAACGCATGAGTCGTGCTTTAGAAGCTCAGTTAGATGCTAAGGAAATCATTTTAGACACCTACGTTTTGGAAATTTCCAGTCCTGGGATCACACAGGACTTAACCACAGACCGAGAATTCATTTCTTTCAAAGGGTTTGGTGTGATTGTTCAGACATTTGAACCCTATCAGGGGCAGCAAGAGTGGCGTGGGCAGTTAATTCGCCGGGATGAGAGCGGAGTTTATCTCAATCTCAAGGGTCGTGCGTTTGCCATTCCCCGTCAGCTCGTGTCCAGAGTAAAACTCGATGATGGGGGTTAAATTTTGCTTGAAGGTTGGTAGGCGTGCAGTACTTGTAAAGACAATGGCTTGACTATGATCTACAAGTGCTTCTCCCGTACAAGCTTCAAGGCTCAGGATTGAAGTTGAACTTGATTTACTTTAAATCCCAAGACAATTGCCATGGATAGATTTAAGACGGAGATTTGCTGATGTCAATAGTTAGTTTGCCTGGACTTAAGGCAATGATAGAAGAAATTAGTCAAAGCCACAATTTACCTAGGTCTGCAGTTCAACAGGCATTAAGAGAAGCACTGCTAAAAGGGTATGAGCGCTATCGCCGTTCTCAACGGCTAGACCAACGATTTCATTTTGACGAAGAATATTTTGACAACTTTGAAGTCGATCTTGATATTGAAGAAGAAGGCTTCCGCGTTTTGTCTACCAAAACCATTGTCGAACAGGTACAAAATAGTGACCATCAAATTTCTCTCAAAGAAGTCCAGGAAGTTGCCTCTGAAGCACAATTGGGAGACTCAGTGGTTTTGGATGTGACTCCAGACCAAGGAGAGTTTGGTCGCATGGCAGCGATTCAAACCAAACAGGTGCTCTCTCAAAAACTCCGAGACCAGCAGCGTAAGCTGATTAAGGAAGAGTTTCAAGACCTAGAAGGAACCGTTCTGCAATCTCGATCGCTACGGTTTGAGCAGCAGTCTGTGATTATGGCGCTCAGCAGTGGTTTTGGTCGGCCAGAGGTAGAAGCCGAACTGCCCAAACGGGAACAGCTACCCAATGATAACTATCGGATTAACTCCACCTTTAAGGTTTATCTCAAAAAAGTCCGGGAAGGCCCTCACCGTGGTCCTCAGCTGGTGGTATCCAGAGCGGCGGCTGGATTAGTGGTCGATCTGTTTAGCAACGAAGTCCCAGAAATAGACGATGAGGTGGTAAGGATTGTTGCAGTAGCACGGGAAGCTAATCCTCCTTCTCGTCATGTCGGACCAAGGACTAAAATTGCTGTAGATACCCTGGAGCGAGATGTTGATCCGGTGGGAGCTTGCATTGGTGCTAGAGGTTCCCGCATTCAAGTTGTGGTGAATGAATTACGAGGTGAGAAAATCGACGTAATTCGTTGGTCTCCTGACCCATCTACCTATATTGCTAACGCTCTTAGCCCAGCCCAAGTTGATCAGGTGCTACTAGTCAATCCAGAAGAACGTCAAGCTCATGTTTTAGTAGCAGAAGACCAGCTGAGTTTAGCTATAGGCAAAGAAGGACAAAATGTTCGCCTTGCTGCCCGCCTTACGGGTTGGAAGATTGACATTAAAGATGCTGCGGAATACAAAAAAGACACTACAGACATTTCTAAACAGGAGACCCTAGAAGAAGATGATGTCGATAGCAGTGAGTTACAGGAAGATTACCAAGAAGGAGTAGAAACACCAGAAAATGTGCTTGATGCTGAGCCAGTGCTTGATTTGAGTACTCAAGAAGAATAAGTAATTTTAGGGGTTAACCCTGAGGTGAGGAAAGTTTGGCCAAGGTTGAGAATGGGAATGGTATAAAATGATACCCCTAAGCTTGTCGGTTTAGAATGGTAGTGGGGTGCAGGGTCTCGGCTGTGGTCAAGAATTCTTTGACAGTTTTCTTCCAAACCAATGACTTATTCAATCCTTCCACTTCTGCTGGGTTACTCTACCCCCTATCCCATTCTACCCCTTACTCCCGGTGGGTGTGGTGATTTTCTTCTTGTGTTATTCCTCCTTCTCTCAAGGGTGTGACTATCTCTACTATAGTTTTTCATCTTCTGCTCACAGCACCGGTTTCACACCACCGGTTAGCCCACACCCTTTTTACCGCCCTCTGGCATTGATTTTTGGTTTCATTTGGGTAAGTCAATCACGTAAACAGGGTGTTTGCCCAATCGCAAACGCCCTACAAGCCTCCATCTACCGTACCCTTTAAAGAAGGAGGACTTTTGATATTTTCCAAACCGAAAACCCGTATGAAACCCAACTATCGACGTTGTCTTAGCTGCCGGAAAGTAGCACCAAAACAGGAGTTTTGGCGTATTGTCCGAGTCTATCCGTCACGAAAGGTACAATTAGATCAGGGTATGGGTCGTTCGGCTTACTTATGTCCTCAACTGAGTTGCCTAGCGGCGGCTCAAAAGAAAAACCGACTGGGGCGATCACTGCGTGCATCGGTGCCAAAAAATCTGTACGAAACTTTATGGCAGCGTTTAGCTACCATGCCAACCAAACCCAATTTAGGTAATTAAAGGGTGAATCTAGCCGAAAAAGCTTCCATGTATGTTCGTCCGGCGAACATAAGTAATCGTTAGGATAGAAAGGAAGTCATTAGTTCTATTGATGCTCTGGTTTCTTAAGGAGGTGAATTTACTTTGATTATACGCTAGCTACCTTTAAAGGCATACGCGCTGATTAGGCGGTTTAACCGAACCGTCAATGTTGAATGCTGCTTGGCTTTTTTCACAGGAAAGAAGCACGCGATAATAGATAAACTTATCAAACTACCGTTGAGGTGAACACACCAACGAAAAAGCATGGATGGTTGATTATCTGTTGAGCATCGCTTATCTTATCGTTTAAGCTTTCCAATAAAGCTTGATCAAGTAAAAAGTCATTCGAGTAGTTGAGTATGGTTTAACAACAAGTAGGTACGACAGGGGAATAGTGCATGAACAGCGGCAAAGTCAGAATTTACGAATTATCACGGGAATTGAATTTGGACAACAAGGAAATTTTGAGCATCTGTGAAGGACTCAATATTGCAGTTAAAAGTCACAGTAGCACGATTACAGAATCGGATGCCCAACGGATTCGCACGACAGCCGAAAAATATTCTGACCAACTAGCAGCTGTAAGCAATAGCGAAGGTGAGTCATCGGCAAATAAAGGTTCTAAGTTAAGCTCTGGTAAATTAGTTCGACGTCCCAAAGGGGAGCGGAAGCAGCAAATTGTGGAGCTTCGTAAGCACAAACGCAGTTCTGGCAATACTTCTAGCCAGAGAAGTAATCAAATGGCAATCCCACCCCAACCTCCCATCAAGCCGACTGCTATACCCCCACGTCAGCCTAGCACTCTCAATCGACCTAAGCAGGTCACTGAACAGGAGACCAAGATTAAGCAGGATACTAAACCAGAACCAGCCGCTAAATCAGAACTAGCCGCTAAACCAGAACTAGCCGCTAAACCAGAACCAGCCGCTAAATCAGAACTAGCCGCTAAACCAGAACTAGCCGCTAAACCAGAACTAGCCGCTAAACCAGAACCAGCCGCTAAACCAGAACCAGCCGCTAAACCAGAACTAGCCGCTAAACCAGAACTAGCCGCTAAACCAGAACCAGCCGCTAAACCAGAACTAGCCACTAAACCAGTCCAGAACATTTCACAGGAGAGTACACAAAAACCCAAATTAACTGGACCCCCTGTAAGAGTATCACAACCAAAAACTCAGCCTGCTAAGGTTGAGCGACCGATAAAATCAAACCAAAAGGGTTCTTCCGGTTCAAAGTCAGTAAAGAGTCCAACTCCTAACAAATCCCCTGTTATCAATAAACAGTCAACGCCCTCGGAAACATCACCACCAAAGCGTTCTAGTTCACCAAGACCACCCGTTCCTGAACTCCAGCGACCTCCAAAAAGGAGCAAACCAGGTCTTGAGAAAGAAAATTCAGCAATTGATGCTGACTCAACGGGTCTGACAGATGATGTCTCTGATCAAGACACCAACACCTTAGTCAATGAATCCGAGGAACTGCTCAAGGAGGTCAAGCTCCGGCGACCATCTGTCCCCCGACCTGCTAAGAAGAAAGAGTGGGAGGCAGAAAATGGAGAAGACGAAGACAAAGCCCAGAAGGCTAAATCCGCCAAACTCAAGCGGCGACCTAAAATGATTCTGGATGATGAAGATGATCTCGAAACAGGATCAGATCAAATCGATAACAAAATCGATGGTTCATTTTCAGTTAGTCTTTCTCTGGCTCGTCCTCCCAAACCAAAGTCTCTGCAAAAACAGCAAAGCCAAGCAAATACTGCGAGTGTTAGCCACAAGAAGAAGCCTGCTAAAACCAGTAGTAGCAACAAGTCCGATCATCGCGATCGCCGTCGTACACAGAAAAGTCAGCCCAAACGCCCAGAACAAATTGTTTTGAGAGACTCACTCACCATTAGAGACCTGGCTAATGAACTGGCTATTGCAGAAACTGACATTGTTAAAATGCTCTTCTTCAAAGGCATAGCTGTGAGTGTTACCCAGACTTTGGATGTTCCTACTGCCACAATGGTAGCTGAGGAAGTGGGAGTCAAGGTCGAGATGGAAGAAGAAGCCTCTGCTGCGACTAAGGTGGAAATGCTGGATGTCCAAGACCTGGAAAACCTCGAGCGGCGTCCACCTGTGGTGACAATTATGGGTCATGTTGACCACGGTAAAACGACTCTACTCGATGCCATTCGTGAAGCAAAAGTGGCTCAAGGAGAAGCCGGTGGAATTACCCAGCATATTGGCGCATACCACGTAGATGTTGAGCATGAGGATAAAATTCAACAGGTTGTCTTCCTAGACACCCCCGGTCACGAAGCCTTTACAGCCATGCGGGCAAGGGGAACAAAAGTAACTGATATCGCTGTGCTAGTAGTAGCCGCTGATGATGGGGTGCAACCTCAGACCCTTGAAGCCATTAGTCATGCTAGAGCTGCTGAAGTTCCCATGGTAGTTGCTATTAACAAAATTGATAAAGCCGGATCTCAACCTGATCGGGTTAAGCAAGAATTATCAGAACGGGGCTTGGTTCCAGAAGAATGGGGTGGTGAAACGATCATGGTACCAGTGAGTGCTATCCAAAGGGAAAACTTGGATTCACTGCTGGAGATGATTCTATTGGTCTCAGAGCTAGAAGAACTCTCTGCTAATCCGGATCGACCAGCAAAAGGTACGGTGATTGAAGCTCACCTAGATAAAGCCAGAGGTCCTGTTGCCACCTTCTTAGTGCAAAACGGTACTTTGCGGATCGGTGATAGCCTGGTTGTTGGTTCAGTTTTCGGTAAGGTCAGAGCCATGCTTGATGACCGAGGACAGCGAGTCGCACAAGCGACTCCCTCGTTTGCTGTGGAAGTCCTTGGCTTGAGTGATGTTCCAGCTGCTGGTGATGAGTTTGAAGTCTTTGAGAGCGAAAAAGAAGCCCGGGCAGTTGCTGGTGAAAGAGCTCAACAGCAACGTCAATCTCGCCTGCAAACTCGCATGAAATCACGGCGAGTTACCCTCACTGAATTATCAGCCCAGGCTCAAGAAGGTGAACTCAAAGAACTCAACTTGATTTTGAAGGCAGACGTTCAAGGCTCGGTGGAAGCTATTCTGGGATCCCTCGAACAGCTGCCCCAAAGTGAAGTGCAAATTCGAGTTCTACTGGCTGCCCCTGGGGAAGTCACCGAAACGGATGTGGACTTAGCGGCTGCTAGTGGTGCAGTTATTGTTGGCTTTAACACTACCTTAGCTCCTGGTGCTCGACCAGCAGCTGAACAGGAAGGGGTAGATGTGCGGGAATACAACATCATCTACAAACTCCTGGATGATGTTCAAGGTGCGATGGAAGGTCTGTTAGAGCCAGAAGAGGTAGAAGAACCATTGGGTGAAGTAGAAGTTCGAGCTGTCTTCCCAGTGGGTCGTGGTGCCGTGGCGGGTTGCTATGTACTCTCAGGCAAAGCCGTGCGCAATTGCCGTTTACGAGTGCGGCGTGGTGGCAAAGTTATCTACGAAGGAGTTTTGGATTCCCTCAAGCGTGTTAAGGATGATGTCAAGGAAGTCAATGCTGGCTACGAATGTGGTATGGGTGTTGATAAATTCAACGACTGGACGGAAAAAGATATCATTGAAACCTATCAGATGGTAACCAAGCGACGGACTCTCTCCCTGAAGTAGGGCTGAGGGGTGTTCTTACCCAGGGGTCCCTTGCTGGGAAGGTTGTTTTGTTTAAGGTTGAAGGTTAAAGGTTATTTAGCTTCTAGCAAAATTAATCCCACATCTCAATGCCCATTGAGATGTGGGATTAATTTTGCGCTCTTATTGCATGGAATAAGGAAACAATTACAATTGAATATCGTCTATACTAGATGTAGTAGGGAAAATAAATTAAGAGCTAACCGCCACCTACGTGCCTAAAAAATAGAACTTATTGTATTGTTCCGGATTATTGTATTGTTCCGGCGCGGAGGGGCATCCCGTGTCGTTAATAAAGCTTACCGAGTATCCAAACCGTTAGGTGGAGTTGGTAAGAAGCCCACACTGTAATCTTTGATTAAGTGTGGGAGTATGTCACCACTTAAGCATTACCCAACTAGATTCATCTGTATTAAATTTTGGTAAGGTGCATATGGCAAGCTTCGTTAAATCCGAATCCGGACAATTAAATCACGACACTCAAGTTTGGGACAGTCTCAAACAAGCCATAGCAGCTAGTTCAGGATTTCAACGCTGGCAAATGGAACATCCCTTGGGTGAACAATTTCAGGACTATAGTCTTGATAGCCGCGTACGTCGTTACTTACGAGAAACTCTAGAAATGCTTGCCTACTGAACTTCCAGATCGGAGCAGCTCCGATCTGACATCATGTATTTTGATTTTAATTTATTAGTGATTTGTGGCATAAACAGGCAAAGCAATAGCCAGTCTTGGTTAAAATTATTCCTTTTGACGGAATAAAAGGAATAATACCATAGATTGCCAATTAGTGGTGATATTTTAGTAATGGTATTTTAACGATTTAGGTAGGTATAAGTTAACCATGAGTGCATTACTACTTCTTACGGTTCCCTGTCAATAGTCAACGGTCAGTGGTCAAAGAGCTGCTGGACGAAAGACAAATGAGGAAGGATAATTAGCATTGCTGCTGATTTTGGAGTTGACATGGCCTTTGAATATCCTGATGACCTCAAATACCTTGATAGCCACGAATATGTCCGGCTTGATGGCGAAATTGCCACTATTGGTATTACCGCCTTTGCCATTGACCAACTGGGTGACTTAGTTCTTCTGGAACTCCCAGACATTGACGACACCATTGAGAAGGGTAACAAGGAAAATGACAAAAACTTTGGTACCATTGAATCTGTCAAGGCAGTTTCGGATCTATATTCACCGGTATCGGGTACGGTGGTAGAACGAAATGAGGAGATGATTGAGGCTCCTGAACAGATTGCAGAAGACCCCTATGGTGAAGGTTGGTTAATTAAAGTGCGGCTGAATGACCCTGATAACCCACTGGAGGGTGTCCTTTCTCCTGAGGAGTACCGTGCCAAAGTCGATGCAGAGTAGACTATGACACTCCCCGCCCTGAAAGGACGGGGATTCTTGCTTGGCCGTAGGCCACGCTGCGCGAACAATGGGGTGAATTATTTAACCAGGCCGGAGCCAGGAAAAATAGAGGTCGCCTCGACCCAAGCGTATTTGGTTTATAACCTAGGTTTCGGTGTGCCCCACCGTACCTAAACTAATTAACATATTAAGATAAACATTTTCTTAGGGATCTTAGACTTTCATAGACTTCCAAATCGTTAGACTTGATTGTGCAACCTGATTATCTCAAAACAGGTTTTTTACACTGTCTACTTATTTAAGATCATGTTCATCTAGAATACTATTTTTTTGTTATGTCTTTATCTTAGCACAAAGCCGTCCTGGAAGGACGGGGCTAATGACCCAAATTTTTTGGTAAAAATCTGATCAGTAGGGTTGTCATAACTAAACCCGGCTGTATAAAGTTGTGTATCTAGAACCAATCTAGCAATACCTCTAGGTTGTAGTATCCTAGGTTTTCATAGTGTATATTTAGAACTAAATTGCTTTAGGTCTAAATCTCTTTAGTTATACATCCGGGCTTTGTGTATCTATAGATTTACCAACTTAGGGGGTCACAGCCCTCAAAAGTGACCCCCTCCTTCGCTGCTTAATTCACAAATGGGTTTACTATGCAGAATTTGGATATCCAGGATCAAAAAAATAGAGCAAATACTCAGTCGTTGCTGAAATCTGACCCTATTCTTTCCGCATCGCAAATATTACCATCTACCGATGCTTTTGTCAATCGACACATAGGTCCAAATCCAGATTCAATAGAGCAAATGCTCAACGTCCTGGGTATATCCAGTATAGACAGCCTGATTGAGCAAACTGTACCCGCCGCTATTTGGCTTAATCAACCCCTGCAGTTACCACCAGCCCAAAGCGAGTATGCTGCCCTAGCTCAGCTAAAAGAAATTGCATCTAAGAATCAAGTATTCCGGTCTTTCATTGGCATGGGATATTCCGACTGCATTACCCCACCTATAATTCAACGGAATATCCTAGAAAATCCTGGTTGGTACACAGCTTACACCCCTTATCAAGCAGAGATTGCTCAGGGACGACTCGAAGCACTACTCAACTTCCAGACTATGATTATAGACTTGACTGGTCTGGAAATTGCTAATGCTTCCTTGCTGGATGAAGGAACAGCAGCAGCGGAAGCGATGAGCATGAGCTATGGTCTGTGTAAAACGAAAGCCAAACATTTCTTTGTTTCCCAAACCTGTCATCCCCAAACTATCGCAGTGGTAAAAACCAGGGCTAGACCTTTGGGCATTGAGGTGATTGTTGGTGACCACCGCACCTTTGAATTTGACCAAGAGATTTTTGGAGCTCTGCTTCAGTACCCAGCAACGGATGGCACCATATACGATTATCGGGAATTTATTGATAAGGCTCATGGTGCTAAAGCTTTAGTAACTGTGGCAGCTGATATTATAAGCCTTGCCCTGCTTACACCCCCTGGAGAATTTGGGGCTGATATTGCCATAGGTTGCACCCAGCGCTTCGGTGTTCCCCTAGGATATGGGGGACCTCATGCAGCTTATTTTGCTACTCGGGCAGCTTATAAACGGCAAGTACCAGGACGTATTGTTGGTGTGTCAAAAGATGCTAATGGTAAACCAGCACTGCGCTTGGCACTGCAAACCCGTGAACAACATATCCGTCGTGACAAAGCCACAAGCAATATTTGTACTGCGCAAGTGCTTTTGGCCGTGATAGCTTCAATGTATGCAGTTTATCATGGGCGACAAGGCATCAAACGTATTGCCGAGAGAATTCATCAATTAACGGTTATCCTAGCGGAGGGACTTAAACGCTTAGGTTACAGTATTAGCTCAGAACCGTTTTTTGATACTTTGCGCGTAGAATTAAGCGATCGCTCTGTGTCAGAAATTATCGAAGCAGCTGAAGCACGTCAAATTAATCTACGTATTATTGATTCAACTACTATCGGGATTTCCCTGGATGAGACAACGACGGCTAGGGATTTAGTAGACTTGTGGGAAATTTTTGCAAGTTTAGGGGAACCAAGCAGTGCATCCCTACTCTTTACTGTGGAAGAGTTGGCGGCTGAGGTAACACGTAAGGTGGCAGCTGATTTTAATGAACCGTTTGCTCGCCATAGTACCTACTTAACCAACCCAGTATTCAACCGCTATCACTCAGAAACGGAGTTACTGCGCTATTTGCACCGCCTGGAAAGTAAGGATTTGGCTCTAAACACGTCGATGATTCCTCTGGGCTCGTGTACCATGAAGCTGAATGCCACTGCTGAGATGATGCCAGTGACATGGCCGGAATTTGGTAAGATTCATCCGTTTGCTCCGGTCTCCCAAACTCAGGGATATCAAATTCTATTCCAGCTGCTGGAAGAATGGTTAGCAGAAATTACTGGCTTTGCTGGCATTTCTCTTCAACCTAATGCTGGTTCCCAAGGGGAATATGCAGGATTACTCACTATTTGTAAGTACCATGAAAACCGGGGAGAAAGCGATCGCAATATCTGTCTAATTCCTACTTCTGCCCATGGAACCAATCCCGCCAGTGCGGTGATGGCTGGTTTAAAGGTGGTGGCTGTTGCTTGTGATGAGATGGGCAACATTGATTTAGATGATTTGAGGAATAAGGCCGAGCACCATAGCCAAAACCTAGCTGCTCTGATGGTGACTTATCCCTCTACCCATGGTGTGTTTGAAGAAGAGATTAAAGGGATCTGTGCCATTGTCCACAACCATGGGGGACAGGTTTATATGGATGGGGCGAATATGAATGCCCAAGTGGGACTGTGCCGTCCGGGGGACTTTGGGGCAGATGTGTGTCACTTGAACCTGCACAAAACCTTCTGTATTCCCCACGGTGGGGGTGGACCTGGTATGGGACCAATTGGGGTGATGCCTCACTTAGTACCATTCCTGCCCAAAACCTTACAGCCTCAACCTTCAAATTTATCTATTGGTGCCATTTCTGCGGCACCTTGGGGAAGTGCCAGCATTCTACCTATTTCCTGGATGTATATTGCCATGATGGGGAGTGGGGGGTTAACTGAGGCGACTAAGGTAGCTATTCTTAATGCTAATTACATGGCTAAGCGGTTAGACCCTTACTATCCTGTTCTGTACAAGGGGAACAATGGATTAGTGGCTCATGAGTGTATTGTGGATTTGCGATCGCTTAAAAAGTCTGCGGGCATCGAAGTGGATGATATTGCCAAACGCCTGATGGATTATGGTTTCCATGCTCCAACGGTATCCTGGCCTGTAGCGGGGACAATGATGGTGGAACCTACTGAAAGTGAGTCGAAGGAGGAACTCGACCGTTTCTGTGATGCCATGATTGCCATCCGCCAGGAAATTGAAGCAATTGAATCGGGTCAAGTAGACCAAACCGACAATCAGCTGAAGAATGCTCCCCATACTGCAGAAGCCTTGATGGTCAGTGAATGGTCCCATCCCTATACCCGTGAGGAAGCGGCATACCCGGCACCTTGGTTAAGGGAACACAAGTTTTGGCCTGTGGTAGGGCGCATTGATAATGCCTTTGGGGATAGGAATTTGGTTTGTTCTTGTGAAGGGATGGAGGCATATATCTAACCCCAGAGTCAAGCGGGGAGTGTGGGGAGTGTGGGAGGTGTGGGAGGTGTGGGGAGATGGGGAGATTTTTATTAAGGGTAATTATCCTGACATGATATAACTCCCTTACTTATTAAGGGGGTTTACGAGGATTCCGACTCCCTCGGTGCGCTTACAGTCGTCGAATTAAATTCGCCACGGGTCGCACCGCTCCCGACTCCCTCGGTGCGCTTACAGTCGTCGAATTAAATTCGCCACGGGTCGCACCGCTCCCGACTCCCGACTGAGTATTAACGAGGGGAACCAAACACCTGCACCCAGTAGTGGCGATAGGGACTGGAAGGGTCGCTGACATAACCAAAGCCAATTTCTTGATACTGAGGCTTGAGTATATTACGGCGATGACCAGAGCTTTTCATCCATTGCCTAATGGTTTGAGCAGGAGTCGGGTAACCTGCGGCAATGTTTTCACCAACATAGGAATAGAGGTAACCTGCTGCTTTAGCGCGATCGCTTATTTTAGAACCATCTGAACCAGTATGGCTGAAAAAACCATTGCGCACCATATCTTCAGCGTGTAGCTGTGCGGCTTGAGTTAGCTCAGCAGAAAGCTGTAATGGTGGCAAGCCAGCTTTTCGCCGTTCAGCATTGGTTAGTCCAAGCAACTCAGTATTGAATTTAGCTAAGGATGAGCTACTGGTTAGCACAGTTATCTGCTCCTGAGAACCTCTCTGGAGAGTGTTATTGGAGTAAGGGTTAGCCAGAACTGAGCTAGACTGAAGCGCTATTTCAAATAATCCGAGCAAACTAAGCGGAGCAATTGCCCAAAAATGGATTTTATGCATAAATTACCTCATGGGTCAATATCTGCAACAGATCTGATTGCACCCGGTAGCCATTAATATGGCGCTAGATATATATAGCAATCCGATTCAGCTTTTCAAGGGGATTGCTCTATCTATCGACTAAGCCTCCCCTGAAAAGGTTCCCTAATTTTGAGGTTTATGGGAATTTCCCAGAGGATGGTTTTGTGCGTTCGCGTAGCGTGGCCGAAAGGCCAATCGCTTAGTGTGGCCGAAAGGCGATCGCATTTTCATTCCTTGATTATCATGCCTTTTTATAACTATTAATAGTTAAATTTATATCAGCTATTATTTATCAGTTATCATCTATCAGTTATCATCTATCAGTTATCATCTATCAGTTATCAGTTATCATCTATCAGTTATCAGTTATCAGCATTCAGCTTATGGGCTAATTCACAGGCTAGAAGCCTGTGCCACGCTACTTGAGATGCTTTTGAACAAGCGATGCAGCGCCGACCTGCGGGGGTTTCCCCCACTCGCGCTTTGCATCAAGAAAACAGGTAATCATTTTTTTGATCTGCTCAGAGCTGACCGCTGATAGCTGACCGCTGATAGCTGAAGGCTGAATGCTGACTGCTGACACTCTTGAAAAATAACTTTTCTAAGCACGATGACGAATTACTCCCGGTAACTGTCGCAGCACATCATTTTTATATCGAGCGAACTTTTTAATGGCATCTTGATTGACAATATTCTTTTTAGGAAGATTAACCGTAATCGTTCCTTCCATTTGCCATGGGTCAAAGTTTTCCCAGTTTTCAAAGTAGGCTTGCAAGTACAGCCAATAGGCTAGATCGATTTGAGCATCGTATACAATTAGGATACATGGCATTGGTTCTTTTAACCATTGCTCTATGTCTGAGCGTCCTAGGGGAAAGCCTATGGTTTCTTGGTCGGCGGCTAGCATGCTCAGAAAATCCGTTGCCTTTAGCTTGACGTAAATTTTACCATTTTCAAGTTCACAATTGGCATCATAGGTAAAGATAATCAGGTCAAAACCATAAGTGTACTCAAGCTCAACTCGTTCTACTGAGTAACCACATAAGAATATATATCGTTCCACATAATTGATACTGAGATCAGCAATAATTTGTTCTCTCGGTCGTTTATTTTTATTCATTGACCGGAAGGAATAAAAATGGTTTACTCTATAGCTTACAGCAGTTTTCAATTGGGTCAGTACTTTCGTTCTGGGTTGCGCGGGAGTCGGGAGCGGTGCGACCCGTGGCGAATTTAATTCGACGACTGTAAGCGCACCGAGGGAGTCGGGAGTGGAAAAAAATCCTGTGTACCTCACTCCTGATGACAATTGGTATAGATCATCATAGTTTAGCTTGAAATAAAAGCGATCGCTTATCACCGTAGACAAGCGATCGCTTTTATTATTCAGAGATTATCCAATGAAAAATCCGATTTAACTACCAGCTAGGACAAAATCCACTTCATCAGCTCCGCCAGTTTGATCTTGACCGGAGGTAATTTGTTCCCCATTCACTTCAACAGCGAAGGGTGTGCTGTGTGACAGCTCCTACACTGATTCTATAGAATCAGTGTAGGCAACAAGCGCCAATCCAGCTATTGCTTAGGAGGCGCTGGGCTTTAAGAACGGACTGCCCTCTCTTGATGCAATAGCGAGTGGGGGAAACCCCCAAGACCGCTTAGGTGCGCTTACAGTCGTCGAATTAAATTCGCCACGGGTCGCACCTCTGCATCGCTGCCGCTCTATTTTCTTGGTCTTTTTTTTAAGACTGTTTTGCTAACAAACCAGCATTTAAGGCCGTAGGCCACGCTACGCGAACGGCTTTGTTTATCAGTAAATATATTATAGCAATTCCATGCATACCCTGTGCAAAATTCATCCCTGGAATTACCGTAAGTAGACGGGAGCCTTATTTCAGACAACTTAAAACTATTACTCATAACCTACCGATTAGTTTGGCTCCCGTCTACAAGGTTTCGTCCCCCACACTCACGTAACACGATCGCAGTTATGGGGCTTCTTTTGCCGCAAGCTAAATTGATATTGTAATCCGTTGCATCAGGAGTATATCCCACGCTAGCCACCATCTTACGACCCTCATCGGTATAGATGAACGCCAACACGGTTGCGGAAATAATCCACAGCCATTTTAGTTCCGACCGCACCTACTGCTGCTATACCAGCACCCATTAGTATGTTGCGCAGTTTACTCATTTGTTGTTTTGACCTATGACTATATAAATAGTACCAGATTAAGACAGGTAAGTGTGGGAGGTGTGGGAGGTGTGGGAAGTGTGGGAAGTATGGGAAGTGTGGGGAGATGGGGAGATGGGGAGATGGGGAGCTAGCATTGAGAACTACTATAAATTCTGGATCACAAAGGGTTTGATGGCACTACTACTCCACTGATTCTGGAGTTTCTCAACTACAAATGGCCGAATTACAAACTTAGGGGGAACACCGTTATGTACATCAATCCGTAGGAAAGTATGAGGAGAGCGCACTGTTCTGCCTTTACCTTTGCGTCCGATAAATAAAAGCGATCGCGCCACCATTTGAACATAACCTCCCCCACTAATTTCCATCAGTTCAACCCCATCTTTGCGCTGACGCCGCAAACCAGCACCACTGCCGCCACAGACCAGCCAATTTAAATTGGAGTCAGCATGTTTAGTATCAAGGGTACGCAAATGCTCAAAACAATGGGCGTGTCCACTTAAGATGAAATCTACCAGTGGGCGTTTTTCCGGTAGGGAACCAAGAGCAGCAGCCACCTGAGCGAATACTTGGCGTAAATGGCCACGAACTGCGATCGCATCTGGCTGCTCCCATCGGGTTGTTTCTGTTGAATAGGGAGAGTGATGAAGATAGATCACTCGTCCCCTTACCTGAGGATCATGCCAAGAATCAATTAACCGTTGCTGTAACCAGTCTAGTTGCTCTCGGTCAGGAGCAGCCTTAGGTTTAGACGAAGAGTCAGAACTACAAAAGGTATTGGAATCAAGAGCAAAAAAGTCAATGCCACCATATCTAAAGGTATAGTAGCGATTGGGTAAGCGGGTAAAGTGACCAGGTTGGTAGCGCAGGCATCTTCCCGTTTCGGTCTTGGCCGTATAGTGTTGGTTGAGGTACTCAGCTAAATTACTGCGCTTGTGAGGTTGACTCAAGCAATCAAGAAAAGCTTGAGCATAGGCTTTGCCTTGGTTAGAACTATCCCAACCTAGCGTCAACCCTAACTGAGATTTTAACCAACGGCGTAGAGGTAAACTTAACTGAGCAAATAATCTGGGCAGAAAAGTCAGGTCATAGTAATCATGATTTCCTGGTACAGGGAAAATCGGGTGATTAAAGACTAGTCGAGTAGTGTCAGTTTTTTTGACAGGACTCCTAATACCAAAAACCTCTCGGTAGAATTTAAGAAATTTCTCCAGATAAAACTCACCCGACCCAAAGGGATAAACGAGATCCCCTGTGTGTAACGTAAAGCAACAAGTATCCATGTGCTCACGTAATTGTTGAGCAATTTGTGCTTGCAGCTTCTCTCCATATTTCGTATCTGAATCCGTATCCCCAAGGACTAGAAACGAAAAGTCTGGACGTTCATTTTCACCATCATCAAGCACTAACTGAGTTTGGTCAATTCCCTCCTTGATAATCCCAGGATTACGCCAGCATAAGCACTGGTTGATTGTAGCGATTTTAGTAGCAATAGGTGGGTCATATAGCATGTTTAAAATAGGTGAGGTAGATTCCCGATTCCCTTTTACTTGAACAATGTCGGGGTAAGGTTCTCCTCCTCCTCCCAATCCTGTTCTTTGTGATTGTTTCCGTAACCGGATTTGTAGTACTTGTAAGGGCTAATAGAGTCACCTTTAACACCATTAGCAACAATGCCTAAAACGTGAATTTGAGACAGTTTCAGATTCTCAAGAGCTTGGGTCAGAGCAGAACGATCTGTTTTCCCAATGCGACTTACCAGAATCAACCCATCGGTGTGAGAAGTAAGCAAGCTAGCGTCTGCTAATCCCAAAACTGAGGGAGTATCATAAATTACGAGGTCAAAGGTTTCGTGGAAACCTGCCATCAATTGTGTCATTTTATGGGAATATATCAGCTTGGTAGGATCTGGAACAAGTTGACCTGAGGTTAGGACTGATAAGCCAGCTACAGGTAACTTTTGCTCAATTACGTCTTCAGGGGATAGGGTTTGGAGAATTAAATTACTTAATCCCAACTGGTTGGATAATTGCAATCTTGGATGAACTTGGGGTTTACGCAAATCTGCATCAACTAATAACACCTTTTTCCCTATGGCTGCCGCTGTTTGAGCCAGGTAAATAGCAATGGTTGACTTACCATCCCCAGGCAGAGCTGAACTGATTGCCAGAGAACGGATTGGGCGGTCTGAACTCAGTAATTGAATATTGGTATAGAGTACTCGTAGGGCTTCCAAAAAGTGTGAGGATTGGGAGTCCCCATAATAGATGTAAGGCGTTGATTTTTGCTTCAAAGCTGGTATTAGCCACGTAAAAGGTTTAGACAATAAACCTCCTACTTTGGCTAGGGAGTTATTACTTGGCGTTGCTGCTATTTGTTTATTAATGGGGATATTCCCTAACAAATGGAGTTTGCTTTGCTGTTTTAGTTCCAGGGCAGTGTGATAAACGTGATCTAATTTTTCCAATATTAAAGCAACACCAATGCCTACAGCAAGACTAGCTACAGCTCCCAAGGTTAGACTACGTTGGATATTAGGAGAGATGGGAGCCACTGGCCGAACTGGGGCTTCAATTACTTCCCAAGGAATCTCAGTTTGGGCGGCTTCGATTTGCAAGGTTTCCCAGGTAGCCCGAAAACGGTTTAACCCCTCAGTAGCAATTTGTATTTCTAACTCTAAGTCGGTATATTGTCTGGTTAAAGCAGGCATTTGTTTAGCCTGTTGTTTTAGCTGTTTTTGGGCAACTAATAAGGTTTGACGTTGGGTTTCAAGCCTTTGCACTTCAGTTACAGCTTCTGCTAACTTGGATCCTAAAATTCGCTCTGCTTCTTGCTCTAGGATCGGCAGGAGGTTTTGCCGTTGATTTTGCAGAAGTCGAATCGCCGTGCTTTGTGGTTGGAAGCGAGTTAATTCCGCAGCAATTTGCGTTTCCACCTCTCTTAACTGACCAATAATTTGCTGATATAGTGGAGCTTCGCTAAGAGCGGCCACAGCCCCAGTTTCTTCTTGTAGAGAACCAAGATTGAAGCGGCTTTTAGCTAATTGTTGTTCAAGGGCTAAGTTTTCCTGCTTCAAGGCGGTAATTTGAGAAGCGATTAGTTCAGCTTGGCTGTCTGGGTTAGTAAACTGATATCGCTCTCGAAAGGCTTGTAATTGGTTTTGCAGTTCATTTCCCCTGGCTTGTAAAGATGGTAACTGGTTTTCAATGAATTGAATCCCTTGGCGTAAGTTAGTCTGGCGCTCGTTCAGGGAGTAGTTCAGGTAGACTTTGGCTAATTGCTCTAAAATAGTGAGGATCAGATCCGGATCGTTTCCCTGGTAGCTGATTTCCAAGATCTTAGTTTTCCCTAAGCGAGTAATTTTTAAATTGCCAATTAGGGAATTATAACTAATTTCGGGATAGGTTTTTTGTACTTCTGCGAGCACTACTTCCATTAGCTCAGGACTACGCAGGACTTGAATTTGGGTTTGGTAGTCTAAACTAGATTTAATGTTTTGGTTCCCTAAACCAGGCGTTAAATTGCCTAAGTCATTTTCAGCATTAACAGGCTCTACTAAAATCCGAAATTTGCTTTGGTAACTTGGCTCTTCATTTAAAGTTCTCGGGATGACGAAGGATATCCCTGTCACTGTTACCCCTACAATGACTACTCCTCGCCGTCGCGCCACCGCAAACCAACGGCCCAAATCCCACTCACTGTCTTCTGATTCTAACCACGGTGACCCTTGAGGTAAAGGGGGAAAGCTACCGTTACTACTCGGAACTGAGGGAGGAGAGGGAGAAAAGTTATGAACCATTGAGTTTCGCTTCCAATTTAATCAAGGGGATGCTAGAACAGTTGACTACACAAGAGTTTGTTGGTACCGGTTATACAGAGATATGGCACCTTCAATTAAAAGCTCTAAAATTTATAATTCAGCAGTCATGATTCAGGATTAATAATAAATAATTTTTAATGGTTTTATTATCAATACTTTTTAAGGTATTTATATAGATCTAATTTAAAACAAGGAACGTAAAGGATTAAAAATTTTTAAAATTGGTTCTAAAATGTTAGATATGGTATCAGTAATTTGGGTATAACTGGAGCGACCAGCAATGATAATATCGTTCTGGGATAGCAGAGGGTTAGTTTGGGGATCAATTCCTTGTTTAAAATTGACTTCGATTTCCCTTCGCGTTAGGCTACCATCAGGATTAAAACGAATTAGCTCCACAATTTTTTCTGCTCGCTCATTAAATCCACCCACAGAAAGCAACGCTTCATTAAGAGTGGTATTAGATGGCATTTCGACTGTTCCTGGTTGTTTCACTTCTCCAGCAACATTGACCCGAATTACATCTGGAGAAAGGTTAGTCGAGGCAATTTGAGCAGCTTCTACGGCGGTAATTTCTGTGGCAGTAGGAATAATCACTGTGTCTCCCTTTTGCAAGGCCAAATCTTGACTGAGGTCGCCATCTTGTAATAATTTCCAGAGGTTAATGTTAATCAGCTGTTCTGTGCCATCGCGAGTGGGGCGACGCACTTGAATTTCCCGCACGTTAGCTGAGGGTTTAATGCCTCCGGCGGTTTGAATCGCTTGACTAACTGTGGGGCGACTAGTGCCGTTTTGTCCTCCTTCTAGGCGGTAAGCGCCTGGTCGAAAGACTTCCCCTACCACAGCAACATCAGATATTTCCTCAGTGCTAGCCAGGTTAGACGCTGCGAGTTGAGCGGTTTTGGCTAAGTCCACCTCAGTGGTGGTTGGAATCATAATTACATCCCCATCCCGCAAAATCAGGTTTTGACTCAAATCACCTGCTTGCAGCAGTTGTGAGAGATTGACGGTAATAGTGTCGGTGATACCAGAAGGTTGAGTACGCCGAATTTCGACTCGCTCTAAATCCGCCGATTGGGTCATACCTCCAGCAAGCTGCACCGCTTGAGCGAGACTGGGAAACTGAGCATTATTGATTAAAGGTAAAACGTAGGAGCCTGGTTGTTTAATTTCCCCAGAAATAGCGATTTGTAACGGGCGGGGTTGTAGTAAACTAACCGTGATCGCAGGAGAACGCAATTCCGATTGATATTTAGCTGCGATCGCGATTTCGGCTTCTTCTAAGGTCATGCCGTCAACGGTCAGTTTCCCAACTAAGGGCAACTTCAGAGAGCCATCCACACCAACCTGTTGTTGGCCACTAAACTCCGGAACCCTGAAAATAGTAATTAGAATCAAATCACCTGCACCAAGGGTATAAGTCTGGTCTATAACGGGGCTAACTGGCTCTACAGCAGGTACAGGAGTGGTAAAATCAGTAGGATAGGGGGATGGTAGTGTCTGGGTAGGTTTACCAAAGGTCGGCAGAGGTACGATTTCTGTGGGACCTTGGGACGATGGTAGTGTCTGGGTAGGTTGCTCAAAGGTGGGCACAGGTAGGGTTTCTGTGGACTGACCTTGGGACGACTGACCTTGGGACGACTGACCTTGGGACGGTGTTGGTGTAGATTGAGCAATAGTCGATTGAGCAATAGTCGATTGAGCAAGAGTCGGAGCAGGTAGAATCTCCCTCAGCTGTTCACCATTAGGCAGTAATTCCCTGAATGTAACCATAGCTAACTTCCCAGAAGCAGCTAAGTTGGCATCGGCAAGGATAATCTCAGGATGATCCTCTACTTGATTAGACCTCTGGGACAATAGACCTTTTGCAAAAGTATTTTTCTGATACTGTTCTTGATGGAATAGCGAGTGGGGAGGAGCTGTGTGGGTCACCTGCGTCCGCACCTTGTAAACCCCTTGGGAACCCTCTTTGGCCGACTGCATCGCTTTTCGTGAATTCTTGTTCACTGTTGCCTGTTCCCAGATCCGCTGTTCCCTCTTCTGAAAGAAGTCTAATGAACCACTAACCCAAGTCACGTCTGAGCTAAAGCTTAATTTCCCCAGAGGTCTATTGGTATTGTTGGCATTTGCTACCAACTCCGATTTCGTTTGTTTCTCCACCTTAGCTATCCCTGGAGCTGGTATTTCAGATTGTGCTGTCACTAATTCTGGAGTGGGAGCACCTGGCAAAGGGAGGGAACTTTGGCTAACTGGGGTAAACGTGGAAATCATCTGAGCTCGGGGTTTTTTCGGTACCTTCACTGGAGCTGCATCGACTGTAAAGACAATCTCGGGATGATCCTCTGCTTGATTAGACATCTGGTAAAACGAGCCATTAACCCAAGTCACCTCTGAGCTAAAGGTTAATTTCTCCAGAGGTCTATTGGTATTGTTGGCATTTGCTCCTAACTCCGATTTCTTTTGTTTCTCCACCTTAGCTATTGGGGAAATCATCTCAGCTTGCGGTGTTTTCGGTACTTTCACTGGAGCTGCATCGACTGTTTCAAATCGCATTGTGAGCAAATCACCGCCAACGGAGCGAGCAACAATTCGATCAATCGGTAGTGTTTTAACTATCTCTGGCGGAATAACGGTTGTAGGAGGAAGGGATGGTTGAATCTTTGCAAAGTTTTTTGGGCTAACGGTTTGTCGGGTGAGCCCTGGTAGGGTTGGCTGTGAATTACTTTGGTTTAACTGAGATTGGGTAAGGGAAAACTTTGGCTTAGCAAACGTTTGTGGTAAAGTAACGGTTGGTGACTTTGGCAGATTGGTATCGTTTTTTCCTTGATTGGAGTAACTGACCTTTCTTGATTGATCACCAGAAATCAGTTGGACAATAGGATGATCGTTGTAATTCCAATTGTTACTCAGCCCAAACCCTAAAGAATAGCTAGCGGCGGCTGACATCGGAATCAGTACTAAGGCTCTAAGCATAAGATTATTTTATCGACTTCAACAAACTCCAATTTTTGGAATAAGCACCTCGAAAATTTGATCACTAAGGTTTATCCAGCAACAGAAAATTTGCTGATTATACAGTAAAAAAATTTATCTAAAACCAGTTATGGATTTGTTAACCTAACGTTGTTAATCTAACTTGGGTTAGTTTTGTCTTGGCAGTAATGTTGAGCTGTTACCAATAGCTTTTGAAAGTTCAATACTACTTATAGTAACTAAATATAGTTAAAGAGTCACTACGGGGAGATGCTGAGGGTAACTGTCACGGACCTAAGTTAATGCACCTCTATCCTTAATACTGGTCTTAGTGTAGTTATCAGGATTATTCCCTACAGGATTCTTTTGCTGCAATCATTAGACCTCTTGCAAAAGTATTTTTCTGATAGTGTTCTTGATGCAATAGCGAGTGGGGGAAACCACGGCAGTCGCTCATGGGGGAGACCCCCAAGACCGCGCTGCCTTCCCAAGACCGTAATGGTGCGTTTTCCGTAGGCGAATTAAATTCGCCACGGGTCGCACCTCTGCATCGCTTTGCGTCAATTTTTGTCCACTGTTCCGGTGATCCGCTGTTCCCTGTTCCCGACAACTGCCGCGAAGTCTATTGAGAACCCTGCCCGGATGATAGCATTGCTAAGACGTTAAAGTGACGGTTCTTTTGTCAATAAGTAATTATACTTGATTATAGCAGTTTGACCTTGGGTGAGGTACTTTCGTCTTGGGTTAATGGGAATAGGGAATAGGGAACAGGGAATAGGGAACAGGGAATAGGGAACAGGGAATAGGGAACAGGGAATAGGGAATAGGGAAAAAATTATGTGTACCTGATTACTATGAGAAACGCTATATTTCTAAAATAGTCTCTAAATCTTGGCCAAGAAATATAATACCAATTCTTCGCGCTCACACCGCTACACATCAATTTCATCTCCCCATCTCCCCATCTTCCCATCTGCATCTGTAGTCCACCTTTGAAGAATTGGTATAATTTTTAGGGAGGCGATCGGTAAAATTTAAACTTATCATTAATTTTAGGCTCAAAATTCGGGATGAAAGTGAAGGTAATAGTGAATTTAATACTTCATATTTACCTAATTTTTAAGGATAATTACGGATTGAGCAAATTAAGTCGGTTTTAACTGGTCACGAATGGATATCGAGTGCTTATCAAGCAGCTTTTCCTTCTCTTATCCCTATCTTAACCTGATTAATAACATTTTTATTCAGAGAATACTTTAAATTAATCATGATGTTATCCTTAAGGTTAGTATAAGTGATAGGATAACCCAAGGGAGCAGATTATTCATCAGCTAAGAGGATAAACTCTATTCCTAGAGTCACTAAATAATCGGCTCCGAGTAATTAACAGGTTTTGATTTAATCTTATCTTAATTAATCATTTTTTGATTTGGTTGCGCTAACAATTTTTAATTAAAAATATAAGTCATGGCATTTTAAAAAAAATATAGATTTTTTGAAAAAAAACCTGAGGTTATTGTTAATTTGAGTAGAAAGTATCGGATAATAAAATCTAGCCGATTATTCATCAGCTCAGAGAATAAAATCTATTCCTACAGTCACTAAATAATCGGCTCCGAGTAATTAACAGGTTTTGAGTGCATCTTACCTTAATTACTGAATCTTTTGCCTGGGAGTGAACTACACTCTGGTAATTACGACCGCCGTAAGAAATATTGCTGGTGCAGGTGACGGACTTGGTTTTGTTTTGGGTCTTAGCAGATCCAGACTATTCAACAGCTTATGGAAAATCTAGATGCTTGTATGGCTTCTAATTGTGCAAATTTACCAAGTTTATTAGAGCAAGCAAATCAGCTTGCAGAATAATTAGAGGCTTCTATAATACGAGGGTCTAGAGGTAATCCTGGTTCTCAGATGTAGTAATTCTTATGCTATTACACCATGGTTTCCCCTGGATATTATGTACTTGCTTTCATTATCGCGGCTTTAATTGTTTTCAAGACTATTCCTTTAGTTAAAGCGGCTGCCATCAACTATCAGTACACGGATTTACCAGCCGAGCGTAAAGTGCATCGACAACCGATGGTGCGTTTAGGGGGAATTTCTATTTGTGCTAGCACCTTAATCGCTCTGTTTTTAGTATGGAGTCTAGGAGGGTTGGCTGATTTTCCCCCTGAAGTCACCTTAGAGGTTTGGGCAGTTTTTCTCGGCAGTTTCTGCTTTTTCTTGATTGGCGTCACAGACGACTTGGTGAATTTATCGCCGTTAACGCGCTTGTTACTGCAAGCAGCAGTTGCCAGTTTAGTTTGGAAAATGGGGGTGCGGATTAGCTTTGTAAGTCTTCCAGGAGTGGGAATAGCACACTTAGAATGGCTCAGCTTACCTATTACCGTCCTCTGGCTGACAGGGGTTGTCAACGGGATTAATTGGATTGATGGACTGGATGGCTTGGCTTCAGGAGTCGCTGGTATTGCTGGCGTGATTATTTTCGTCCTCAGTTTGTTCATCGGTCAAACCGAGGCAGCACTAATTAGTGCGGCATTAGTCGGGAGTTTATTAGGATTTTTGTACTACAACTTCAATCCAGCCCAAATTTTTATGGGAGATGGTGGCTCCTACTTCATCGGTTTCACTATCGCTAGCCTGAGTGTGATTGGATTGGTTAATGGTGCCGTAGCTACAACAGTCCTCTTACCCTTTCTGGTCTTGGCAGTACCCCTTTTAGACATGTCTGCTGTGATTACCCTGAGATTATGTCACGGCAGTTCACCTTTCCAGGCTGATCAACGCCATCTCCATCATCGTTTGTTAAAGGCAGGTTTGTCTCATCGACTAACGGTGTTACTGATTTACGCCCTCACGTTATGGGCTGGCAGTTTAGCCCTAGTCTCTGTTCAGTTTCCTCGCAGTCCGGTAATTGTCGGTAGTACAACGATTTTACTGGGATTGGTGATTTGGAGAGCATGGCAGTCTGTTCATGGCTCTTCCATGGAGCAGGGAGTGGGGAGCAGGGAGTAGGGAGTAGGGACTTCGGAGCAGGGACTTCGGAGCAGGGACTTCGGAGCAGAGAAAAAATTCTTTGTACCTGATTAGTACGAGAAACGCTACAGATCTTATTACATCTGAATTTTAAGCATGGCTGGGGAGATGGCCATCTGGCCATCTCCCCATACTCCGCGCGCTATCTCCGCGTGCCTCCTCTTCCCGATTCCCGATTCCCGATTCCCGACTCCCGATTCCCGATTCCCGACTCCCGATTCCCGATTCCCGACTCCCGATTCCCTGCTTCCTGCTCCGAACGCGCCCCGCGTGGCCTACGGCCTCAGTCCCTGCTCCGTAAAACAAAAATACTTCAACCAACTGAAAAGACTATAGCTGGACTTATGGTTCTAATTAAACAACCAAAAACATCGAAACATATGAAAGACTGCTTACCAACAACAACACTTAGTGAGCAGTCTGTTCAGCTGTCTGTACTAACTCAATTTTTTCCTCCTGACTATGCTGCTACTGGGCAGCTAATCGAAGAATTAGTGATGCAATTGGGCAAACAAGGCATGGACATTAAGGTGTTTACTGGGCAACCAGGCTATGCCTTTGGGACTCCCACTGCACCAAGGTATGAAAAGTTGGGAAAAGTACAAATTAAGCGATCGCGTTCAGCTCAACTGTGGCCTCAGCGGATTCGTGGCAAAGCTGTTAATGGCTTAATTTTCGCTGTGCGAGCTTTCTTGCACTTAGTTAAAAACTGTCGTCGTCGTAATTTGGTGTTATTAACGACTGCGCCACCGTTTTTCCCTGTGGTTGCCTACCTGGCTCGTAGGATTTTTGGTATGCGCTATGTTTGCCTAATTTACGATTTTTATCCAGACATTGCTGTGGAGTTAGGAGTCATTGGTCACGATCATCCCTTGGCTCGATTTTGGAGAGGTCTCAATCGTCGGGTTTGGCGTAAAGCCGAGGCAATTATTGTCCTTAGTTCAGCCATGAAGCAACGAGTCATAGATACCTGTCCTAAATTGGCTAACAAGGTGGCAGTGATTCACAGTTGGGCTAACCCAGATGTGATTGTGCCACTCCCCAAGCCAGATAACTGGTTTGCCCAGAAGCACAACTTAGTTAATAAATTCACGGTGCTTTACTCTGGTAATATGGGGCGCTGCCATGATATCGACACGATTCTTGAGACTGCTAAATTACTGAAAGACGAACCGATTCAGTTTGTCTGTATTGGTAGTGGTGCGAAGCGAGAAGCCTTAATCGAGGACGTGAAGCGCTTAGGTTTAACTAACTTTCTGTTTTTGCCCTACCAAGACAAAGACATGCTGCCTTACTCATTAACCGCTTGCGATCTCTCCTTAGTAAGTGTGATTCCTGGTATGGAAACCTTAGTGGCTCCTAGCAAACTCTACTCTGCGTTAGCTGCTGGGGTTCCCGTGGCGGTAATTTGCTCTCCTCAAGCGTACTTAACTGAGCTGATTGCCAAGGCTAAGTGCGGTGCCAGCTTCGTGAATGGAGACAGCCAAGGTCTGGCTGACTATATCCGCTCTCTGGCCGCTAATCAGGAGTTAGTAAACTCCCTAGGTCAGGCTGGTCGTGAGTATTTACTAGAGAATTTTACTCCTGAAGTGATTGCTAAACAGTATGATCAGGTTCTTTGTGAAGCCTTGAGTCGGGAGTCGGGAGTCGGGAGTCGGGAGTCGGGAGTCGGGAGCGGTGCGACCCGTGGCGAATTTAATTCGACGACTGTAAGCGCACCGAGGGAGTAGGCAAGAGGCAAAAGGCAAGAGGCAAAAGGCAAGAGGCAAAAGGATAAGCAATTTCCCCTGGTTGACTGACTTTAGATCATGGCGTAGGTTGGGTTGAGGCAACGAAACCCAACAAAGCGTGAGGCTTTTGTGGGGTTACGCTATCGCTAACCGCTCCCTACAGCACTAGCTTGCCTATTGCCTATTGCCTATTGCCTTTTGCCTTATGACCTTGACTTATGCGCCGTTTTTTGATAGTATTAATTCCTGGAAACATTGTCCCATAAAATTAAATTAAGGATTAAACAAAATTATCCCACAAATGTCAGCTATCAGCGATCAGCTATCAGCTATCAGCTATCAGCTATCAGCGATCAGCTATCAGCTATCAGCTATCAGCTAAAGGCTTATGGCTTATGGCCACACTACTGTTCGCGTAGCGAATGGCTGACTGCTGACTGCTGACTGCTGACTGCTGAATGCTTACCCACAAATTATTCCACCAATTTACTCAATTGTCCTGAAATATCTCAGTTACTAAGAATAAATAATTGGTGCCTAACGCCTAACTCATAAGCGTTTGTTTGACTATTTTTTTTGACTGGCTTTAGTAAATAATCTATTTCAATCGGTGCTCGCTATAGCGCTAGGCGCAAGTCAGAAGTAAGAAGTCAGAAGTCAGAAGTAAGCTATGACTAAGTTTCGGAGTTTAGGAATGTTAAACATCTGAATGCGTAGTGCTATATAAGTTATTAATTAACTAGTAAGCATTCAGCCGTCAGCGGTCAGCCGTGAGCTAAAAGCTCACGCTGCGCGAACAGCTTTCCATAACTCAGATTAAACTAATGCTTACCTGTTGTCTTGATGCAGTCGCTCATGGGGGAAACCCCCAAGACCGTAATGGTGCGTTTTCCGTAGGCGAATTAAATTCGCCACGGGTCGCACCTCTGCATCGCTTATTCAAAAGCTGTTCCCTTTGCTTACCCTATGCCCATAAGCACCTCAAGTAGCCTGTCCATAGCCCATAAGCTGATAACTGATAGCTGATAGCTGATAGCTGATAGCTGAATGCTTACATTAACTAATTTCATAAAAGCCAATTAACAACTATATTATTATCTAGTTATTAATATCTAGATAAAGGGTAGGATGGGGATTATATGGTTTAATAAAAGTATGTTTAGGATTAAACAAAATTATCCCACAAATTATCTCACCAATTTGCTAAATTATCCTGACAGATATCAGTTACTAAGAATAACTAATTGGAGCCTAACTACTAATAGTTTAGTTTACTAGTTTGTTTGACTGGTTTGTTTAGGAAATCATCTAAAAAATAAAATTGGCAACCCGCGCTAATTAAAAAGCGTCCGTAGTCAGGCGCGAAATTTAAAGAAGGTGGGTTACGGCGCGGATAAAAACTGATTGGTAATCTCTCAAAATCCTTGCCCAGCCTAACCCACCCTACGAACTAAAATTAAATACTAGCTAGTTATTACTATCTAGATCCTTAAGTTTTAGGAGTGGGCTTCGATGGTCCTGTTGATCTCAGTCTCTCCCCACACCACTTTTCATTAGTTGTGATGTCAACAGCAGGAAAGTGATTAAGGGGGAGATTGTGTGTCTATTATTTTAGGGAGCAGGGAGTCGGGAGCGGTGCGACCCGTGGCGAATTTAATTCGACGACTGTAAGCGCACCGAGGGAGTCGGGAGCGGTGCGACCCGTGGCGAATTTAATTCGACGACTGTAAGCGCACCGAGGGAGAAGAGTTTTAGGGTGAGTTATCAGCTATTAGCTATCAGCTATCAGGGCATTGCTGAGGGGCGGAATGAATAGGAGTGGGGTGGGCATCCTGTCTGCCCGGAAATGAAACAGGCAAGATGCCTGTTCTACAGTTGAGGCAACAGGCAAGATGCCTGTTCTACAGTTGAGGCAACAGGCAAGATGCCTGTTCTACAGTTGAGGCAACAGGCAAGATGCCTGTTCTACACTTGCCACTCTTGTCCCCCCTGCTCCCAATTCCCGATTCTAAATTCTACTTGGTGGTGCGTTACGGGGCGGACTATCCCAACGCTGGCTACGAGGTTTAAAATCAGGGCAAGCCCGCCCCTAACGCACCCTACGCACTAAATTCCCGATTCTAAATTCGCGCATTCTAAATTCTAAATTCCCGACTCCCTGCTCCCTATTCCCTAAAGCTCAAGATGCTATGCTCAAACTATCAGGTTCAACAGAGGATCATGTACCACACTGACCCACCCCGTCCTCCCAGGGAAACTATGCCCACTATGTATGATCTACCTAGTGAAGACCCAGAGGAGCCTGGTTTGCCTGACGAGTTTCATGACTTCCAACCCCAACTATTGCGAGAAACCTGCCAACCTCCCAACTACCCTAGGGAGGAAATGTTCATTGGTACAGACCTGAATTTATATTACGATAGCCGTAATTCGTTATGGCACAAGCGACCGGATTGGTTTCTGGTATTGGGTGTGACTCCCGCTCAACAACAACTAGACCTGCGCTGGAGTTATGTGGTTTGGCAGGAAGGAATAGCCCCATTTTTAGTGGTGGAACTCCTATCACCAGGTACCGAAGCCGAAGATTTAGGACAAACCCTAAGGTCTGCGAACAAGCCACCTACTAAATGGCAAGCTTATGAGCAGTACATGCGGATTCCTTATTATGTGGTTTTTGACCGTTATGACAACCAGTTCCGGGTGTTTCAATTAATGCCCATACAGTATCAGGCGGTAGAACTTTCTGAACCGAAATTTTGGTTTCCAAGGCTGGAATTAGGGTTAGGAGTTTGGCAGGGGAAATATCAAGAAACAGAAGGGTTGTGGCTGCGTTGGTATGATGAAGCTGGTAATTGGATTCCAACTTCAGCAGAACGGGCTGAACAGGAACACCAACGGGCTGAACGATTGGCAGAACGATTGCGTAGCCTTGGGGTCAATCCTGATGATTTGTAATGTAGGGAGTAGGGAACAGCGGATCTGGGAACAGGGAACAGGGAATAGGGAGTAGGGGGAAGAGTTTTAGGGTAAGCTATCAGCTAATGCGCTACTTGAGGTGCTACTTGAGGTGCTATCAGCTATCAGCTATTAGCTTTTAAATAAAATGAAACAGGCAAGATGCCTATTCTACACTTGCCACTCTTCTTCCACCTGCTCCCGATTCCCGTTCCCCTCCTGGGAGGGGTTAGGGGTGGGTTCCGATTCCCGATTCCCGATTCCCGATTCCCGATTCTAAATTCGCGCATTCTAAATTCTAAATTCCCTGTTCCCTTTGCGATATGTTGCCCACCATCACCCCAACCACTATTGATCTAGCTCCTGGAACTCAATTGCGGTTCCCAGGAACTTGGGAAGACTATGAGCAGCTGTTGGTAAAGCTTGGTGACCGGGCTAGTATTCGCATGCGATTTCGAGATAATCAGATTTTGCTCATGGCTCCTCTTCCTGAACACGGTAACCAAGCTGATATACTGACTGACTTAGTTAAAGCACTGCTACGCTATGAAGGAAAAGATTGGCAGAGCTTTGATCCGATTACCCTCAGGCAAGGGGGAATGCCTGGAGTAGAGCCAGATGCTTGTTTCTACATCCAAAATTACCAAGCAATTTTAGGAAAGCGAAGACTAGACCTGAGCCAAGATCCACCACCGGATCTCGCCCTAGAAATTGACCTGACTTCAATTACTGATATTAACGACTACATTCCCCTAGCTGTTCCAGAAGTTTGGATTTACAAAGCGGACACAATTCACATCTATCGATTTGAAAGTGGCCGCTATTTAGAGGTTCAAACCAGCCAAATTTTCCCAAATTTCCCCGTCAAAGAAACAATTCCCCAATACATTAATAAGGGATGGCAGTTTGGTTCTAGTGTAGCTCTGCGAGAATTTGTGGGACTTCTTGGAGAAGAAGGGAGTAGGGAGTAGAGAATCGGGAATTTAGAATGCGCGAATTTAGAATGCGCGAATAGTGGCAAGAGGCCGTATTCAGAAAATTTTGTGAGTTGAATGTAAGCTATCAGCGTGTCGCGTATCAGCTATAAGGGCATTGCTGAGGGGCGGAATGAATAGGAGTGGGGTGGCCATCCTGGCTGCCCGGAAATGAAACAGGCAAGATGCCGGTTCTAGGGTTGGGCAACAGGCAAGATGCCTGTTCTACACTTGCCTCCCGATTCTAAATTCGCGCATTCTAAATTTTTCATTCTCAATTCTTCATTCTCAATTCTTCATTCTAAATTC